>NZ_JAALED010000004.1:0-9753 GCF_014145155.1 Dietzia sp. B19
AGATCCACGATCGGTGCTGCCACGGCTTGATCGCATCGGCGGCCAGCCAGCGCCCGATCGTCGCCGTGGCCACCGGGCGCACCAGCCCGGTGGCCACGGCGTGGGCTCTCAGCTCGGCGGCCGACCATCTGGTCAGCGGCAGACCGTGGTCAGCCGGACGCGTACACGCCAACGCTTTGACCTGGGCGACCTCGACGGGGGTGAACACGCGCGGCCGTCCCGAGCGGGGCCGGTCTTTGAGCCCCTCGAGGCGCTCGGCGCAGAAGCGATGACGCCACTGGCGCACGGTGTCGTCACACACCCCGATGTCGCGGGCGATCACAGCGTTCGCGTCACCGTCTGCGGCGGCCAGGACGATCCGGGCGCGCAGTACGTCACGGTGCGCACAGCGGGCAGCGTTCGCGCGGCGGGTCAGCTCGTCGCGTTCCTTGTCGGTGAGGATGACGATGTCGGCGCTGGTGGGAGGCATGTTCATTTCTGGCCCAGCCGGAGGCGACCGCCAAGCCGCCACGCCGGAACAAGCCGGAAGTCGAGGGCGAGAACGGGCGGCGGCGATGATGGAGATCATGGCCAAGATTCCCGAGTCGACCCAGACCTCACTGCGACAGAAACTCCTGGCGCGCGCGTCCGAACGGTGGCCCCAGATCCAGGAACTGCACACCCGCTACCGGGCCGGGTTTGCCTACGTCGATGCCACCTTGACCGACGGCGACGAAGTCAAGCTCTGCCGACTGCGCTACGCCGGATCAGCCAGCAACTGGGGCTTTGCGATCTACCGCGCCAGCCACAACGACTACCAACAAGCCGCCCTGCCAAACGGATGGCCCTCAGGCACTCCCGAAGAAGCCCTCGACACCGCCTGCGGCCTCTACCTCGGCGACCCCACCGCCTGGATCACCGACCCCCGACGAACTAACGGAGATGCCCACTAGCACCGTACTCACGCTGACCAAGGGGAGACGTTCAAGCTGCGGTTCGAACGACCCAGGGTTCCCTGTTGGTGGTGTAGACCTACGTCGACGGTGAGGGACTCGTCGATATCGGCCTCTTTGCAGTAGTTCGCTCGATGGTTCTAAGGAGAGTGATTCACGCACAATTTCGCGGTATGAGAGAGGCACCGCGACGCCCTGTTGAACCACCCATTGCTGCGCCGACCGGGGTAGGAGTCTTACTGCCTGGCCCGATTGCGAAGTGGCACGCCTGGTCAAAGCTGCAGAGTCGGAGATCCCGCCGGAAGCTGGAGCGCAACATGAATTGGGTGGACACGCGCGCGCCAGTTGTCTATTGCCCCCAGCGAGCGGCGGTGTGTGCCGCCAGAACACTAGCCGCATCTGCTGGCTGCCCGTTTGCGATCCACTGCACTGGGGACTGGCTGTTCAAGTCAGGATGCGGTGCGCAGATCCAGAGCAGAGCCGACCACGCATCGGCGCTCTTGACCAGCACCCCCCACAGAGCCAGAAGCTCGGGCCGTACCTGGCGGTTCGCGAGCTGCCATCTCGGACACACCCATGTTCCGTCTTCCAGCTGAGCGCCCAGCACCTCCCCTGCCCCAAGGTGACGAATAGTCTCGGCAAGCGAAAGGCCTAGGACGTTGCCCATTGACGCGGGAGTGTAGAACGGCCCGACGATCGAGTCCAGGACACGATCGCCCTCGATTTCTCCAGGTCCACTGGGCGCGTGCGGTGTGTCCATGAAGGCCATTGTCACCCCAGCCAAGGCGCCGTGCAGTCGGAACGACTTCGGCCAAACCTGATTGCAAGCAAGCCGATCGCAGCTCCATGGGTTCGTTGAAGGAGCTGATCCCTCAGGGTGGCGGTGAACCTCCTCGTCGAAAGGGTGAGCCGCATCTTCACTAGCAGCAGCGCAAGCATTCAGAGAGACTCGAAGTGCCCGAGTCTGTCGTAGCCGTCTGGTGTCATCTGTTGACAGGCGACCGCAACCTCAGCCGAGGCCTAGAGGGTTGCTCCCATTCCGGGTTGCAGTTGCCCGAAGGGCGCGAGAAGGAGGCACGCGATGAAGCTCCAGACGGCTAGCGACCCGCTGGGAGAGTCAACCGCGGTCGCGATTGACCTGCCGAGGCAAGAGTCGGGCCACTTCAGACCGTGGGGCTCACTCGCCGCACTACACGCGGCGGGTCTGGAGTCCACGTCAGCTGTGTTCGTCGATGCGCCCACCGATCATTTCGATGCCTGGCCGACAGCCGATGCCGCTTTCCTGCACGCGATCGCCGACAGTGACCCAGAGTCGACGGTAACACCGCTGGTGTGGGCGCGAATCCGCACCGCGCCCCGCTATCCCTCAGTCCGCGAGGTGAAGGCGGAGAAGTTCCCGTTTCTTGCCGAGCAGCCGGTCCGCAGAGAGCCGGGGTGGCCGCCCGATTTCAGCGGCGCCCCCACGGAGAAGCTGAATAAGGCTCTTCGTGACGAGCCCGGTTCACGGCTCTTGCTGCACCTCCCTCCAGGCGATGGCTGGCATCGCGTCGCCTGGGTCCGTCAAGACTTCGAGGGGTGCAGCATGTCCTCCTTGCTGTGCGAGTGCTCTCTCCAGCACGTGGTCAAGACTGGAGTCGGTGTCGATCAGCTTCAGCGGCGACACTAGCTGCGCGTACCGCCCAGTGACCGCCTACCTGCGGGCGCTGTCGTTCCGGCAACACTATCCAGAGGCCACCCCTCACACGCTACGAGAGATGGTCGATGCCGCCATGGCCGGCACATGGCTAGGGCAACAACACGGGGACGACTTGTGGGGATCAAACCTGTACCTGCAAACAGTGTCGGCGGTGCTCGATGTGCCGATGCCCTGGGAGTTGGCACACGCTGCCGTCGAAGCGGGGTTGATCAGCCTCGACGGTGCTGTCCTCGGCCTGCCTCAGCCGGTCCGCACCGCGCCTGTCAGACCCGTCATGGACTGGGACAGCACCGAAGAGACTGATGGTGACTGGGTCGTCTGGTGGTCCCGGCTCGACGGCCGCTACCAGGTCGAAGTCCTCCGCGACCCCGAGAGCTCGAACCGAGGGACGCTAACCATCTACGACCACTCCGACGACGACACCGTGGTCAACACTCTGCAGGTGGGGCTGGCATATGGCGCAGTCTTTGGGCCGGACATTGACGATGTCCGGGCCTGGGAACAAATTAGTTCGGCAGTCACCCGGGATCCCGACTGCTGATATTGCCAGGTGGGAGCTAGTTTCAGTTGGTCGCGTCCGCCTGGACAGCGATAGTGCGCAGGGCGTTCTTCGCGGTCTCACTGAGTCGTTGACTGAACGCGCGGAGGCTCGCTTTCTCCGCGCGGGTGGGTGGTTCGGCCCATCCGGGGCTTGTATCCAGATCAGCATGGGCGACCTCTATCCACATCCATGTGATGGCGTAGGGCAGTGTGACCGCTCGACGCCGTGGATTCTGTGATCTGGCCCACCCGGGAAACCATGTTTCGATTTCAGAGGCTAGCCGTCTGACGGCGCTTTCGGCGCTGCGATAGTTAGTCCCGTGTTTCAACGCATCCGCTACATGCTCAAGTGCGTCTGCGACCTCGTACGATGACCAGTTGACGTGTTTGGTCACTGCTCTCGCTGTGCTAGGCCCGACCTCCGATTGGAACCCCAGAGCGGATGCCGATTCCGACCACGACCGGCCTGGCCGAGCGACTTTCGCTAGGCACAGGCTTGCGAATCTTCGGCCAAGGAACGAATGTGACTCCATGATCGGCACGATGTGCTCTTCGTAGAGTTCTTCAGGTAAGACCTGCGGAATGTGCGAGTCAGCCAAGTCCGTCCCGACTCGTATCGCCACTTGGCGGGATGGACTTTGGCGAGTTTGCAGGCTCTTCTGCACGATCTTGCTCAGCGTTGGTGTCTGAGGCGTTCGATTGCGTATCCAGGCAGCCTGGCCGACATGAGTAGAGGGGATGTGAGCTATCCATGGGTCGAGCATGACGGCCGCAGTTTCGATCGTTGTCGCGGTCAGAATCTGGTGAGCTGCTGCTATCGCTTTGCCTCGGATACTCGGATTATCGGCTGGCCGTATGCCCCACCGCGGTCCTCGTAGCTCTGTTCGTCGCAGCGCTGCTTCCGCTCGGAGGCTCTCGCCCCAGCCTGCCGCACTCTCGGGGGTTGAGTGCGTAGCGATGTGCATGAGAAGGACCGCAGTCGCTCTCAAATCGGCGAGGTAACGCTCCGGCGGCGTTTCAGCCCCAAGACAGCGTAGCGACACCCCTGCCAATGCTCGACGTACCGCTTTACTGGCTTCGAGGTCGTCGGGCGGTGACTGCTCTGTGGGGTGGGCCAGGACTGAGTGACGGCAATTTCGTCGGGGGCCGAGAGGGTTCCCACAAGGTTGTGCGATTGACAGCTCAGGTCTGAGGGGGCTCGTCCTTCGGCTGCGGAAACGCTGCCGGCAATGTGCACACGATGGCACCAAGTAGCTCGAGTGGACATCGCACACAGCGATGAAGGGCAATCTCCACTCAATGAGCCATCTTCCCGAATGCAGGCATTCGGGACAGATTTGTGTTCCCTGTAAGGGGAACCAACCGCGGGCCGAAATCGCTCGGTAGGCCGCTGCAGATGGTTCAGCGAAGCCGCTGAAGTCCAGGGGTCGACTGTTCGCGAAACGCTGCAGGGTCGCGCTTTTCGCTTGACAGGGTTTCAGCGTAGTTACTCGTTCAATCCGCTCGAGCAGGTCGTCCGATGGTTGAACGAGTGCAAAGGTCAACGATTCTGCGTCGGGCCGAGGATCGAGTAAGCGGAGCAGTTCCACGGTGGTCAGGCCGTTGGCAAGAGCGCCCCGCTCCAAGTATGAGTCGAGTGCCTCTCCGCCTGAGAGTTGTACCCGGCTTGGCAGAGGCTTGGTCGGGCTGGCCATGACAGTCATCCGACGTGATCTTGGATACGGCGGAGGACTTGCTCACCGCGGCGTCGCTGGAGGTCTCGCCCCTCGACTTCCGCGATTACTGAATCGCGTAGCTCGAGGAGCTGCAGCTTCTGTTCGACCGTCAATTGTGCGTCAACTCGCCAAATGTCTTCGAGGGGCACGGCTCTGTCCGAGCTCAACCTCGGCTGTTGCTCGGGGCTTTGCATCCACAGCCAGTGTTCAAGGACCTCTCGAGTCTCTGGGTTTGCCCCGATTTCTGGCATCAACCATCTGACAGCCGGGCCGGGTAGCCCGATCCTGCCTGCGGTCAAAACAGGCGTTGGTGGATTAGCCAGAATCGCTGTCAGGTCCGCAGCGAACCCGGAAGGCGTGATGGGGGAGGCGTCAATCGAATCAATCCGAGCACTAGCACGGTGGCCAGCGCTTGCCGTGGCCTGGACCTGACTGCCGGGCCCATTTCTATACGTTGTCACGGCTTCATGAACGTCATTACATGCCTGTCTGCGCGCGTTCCACATCGCAACTGCGCCTTGACGAACCCGCGAGTTCTCACTATGCAAGGTGTGCCAGTTTGGATCGCCTGCGGCGAGGTAGCTCGTTGGGACGGCGTCTTCGTGAAGCCCGCCTACATCGACGAGTTCGGCGATCCGTTTTCCGACTCGCATCAGGTTCGAGATTTCTTCCAACGCCTGTAATCGCGCCGCCTCCAGATCCCGCCTAGGCTCCGTCTGATTGGCGGGTCGTTCGCAGAGAACCCGGAGGCTAGTCGCCATCGCGCTGTCGAATCGGCGACAGCTCACGATCGGAAGTAGGCAGTTGAGCAGTATCGCCGCGCGTTGAGGGGTTAGGACGGCTTGCCCCGTGGTGATCTGGACTTTCCCTAGCCACGTCAGCACGTGCTGTGTCCCGGACTGGACCTCATGTGGCCTCACTGCCTTGCTAAGACGTCGCAGCTGCTTCATCTGAGAAAGGAGCCGGCCAGCGATGTGGAATGCCTCGAGGTCGTCGCGCAACAGATTGTTGGCGCGAGCTTGGAGCGCCAGGACTCTATCGCTCGCCACGACGGTTCTCTGCGGTCCCGAGTGGTTGACTTGCAGGAAGACGCCGTGCTCCTCGCAGGCAAAACGCAGCCAGGTCTTCTCGCAATGCGAGCGGATCCCCTGTACTTCACACTCCGGGCAGACCCACCGCCTGCCTTGGAGAAGCCCTACAAGCCGGGGTCTAGGGCTCCTCTGTCGGTGGCGGGAAGACATCGCATCAAGTCCGTCTTCACTAACGGACAGGCGATGTGCAAGCTCGCTCAGTGGGAGCTTCTTGCGGCTCGTCAGATCCGCTGTTGTTAGCCCCTGGCATCCCTTGAGTAGAAGCGATACGGGGACATCGTTCACGTCGGCACACCGTAGGACGAACGATGCCAGGGTTTCTTGCCTAGCGGGTAAGAGCCGTGTGGGCAGTGGGTTGGAGTGGTCAGTCGTTGTCATGCTCGACCCCCGGGCAACATCGCCTCCCGTGCTTCGGCACGTGCGCTGAGAGGTACTGCTTCTATGAGGGCCTGAGTGATCGCTCCGGTCCCGTCCTCGATTGCTCGGCCGGCAGTTTCGGCCAGCAGGTCTCGAACGTCGCCCAGGTATCCTTGCGTCCGCTTCCATAGCAGTCCAGCGAAGTCATCATGAAGCACGCCCGTAGAAAGCCCGGGAAGAAAGGGGGCGAGAGCGCGCTCCTGTGACGCCAACATAATTTGCCACGGAAGGCGTCCTGCGTCCCTGTGAACGTCTATTGGGCCCAAGAAGTGTGCTTTCAACCTCGCGGCAATCTGCGGGTCGGTAAGCAGTTCGCCGCCTTCGAGGTTGGCGCCCACGAGGACGATTGAGGCACCCAGTTCTCCGAGCTCAGTATTGAGTACCTTGACGTGATCAAGTACCTCTCTACCGATCCGTTGACCAGTGTTGAGCAAGTGCGCGTCGTCGATGATCAGTAACCGCACGAGATGCCGCTCACAGGCCCCTAGTACTCGTCCAGTCTGAAGACGGGCTAAGCCCTCCCCCGGGAGCCCTAGGAACTCAAGAATCACAGCATTCAGATCCTTCACCCTCGCGGCAGAGGGCAAGTTCACCCAACAGACCGGAACCACGTCGCACTCTATCTGCGGGTCTGGGTGCCAGACTGGTCTGCCGTCCGGTTCGGAGGCCGGGTACTCCAGCGCCGATTCTCTGTACCGTTCCATCGCCCAGCGCTTGACGAATGTGCTTTTTCCTGCGCCGTTCGGACCGGTAACCGACATGAATGTCTTCGCCCCAGGCAGGGAATCATCGTTCGCCCTTACGGTCTCGGATAGATGACGCGCAATAGCCTCTCGGTCCGGCGTCGTAAAAAATTGAGCGCGGTACCACCTTCTGACCTGAGCTGCATATTGTTCACGGACTTCAGGGCTAGCCGAGCGGAGCTCCGCAGCCTTGAGTTGGTCCGGCGCCTCTACGTCCATCGCGATGCTCGCCCGGTGCCACCGACGCGCCGTCATGGCTTTTCACTTGCGAAGTCAACTGGCAGCCGACCCCAAGGGGCGTCAAAGTCGATTGAGCTCGTGCTCAGCGTTTCCGCCGTAGCCGGACGCGGAGACGTCAGAGTTCGTGATGCCGCTTCCACTGCCTCGTTGATGTCACGACGAGATTGCTGCCTTCGTAGACGCGCCGCGCGGATCCGCGCTGGCTCCTCGAACTTCTCAGCATGCGTGGTGAGTTCGGTAAGCTCTTCTGCAATGAGGTGCTGGGACCTCTCGCGGGAGATCATCTTCTTATCGCCTCGGTTCTTGGCGACCTTCCAGGCAGCATCTACAAGCGCGTCCGTCATGGGAGCGTGTGTCAATCCGGCGCCCTTCCAGGGAACCTCGTTCACCTCATTGGTTTCGGGATCGCGGAACCACAGCCTGCTGAGGTCGTGGGGATCGCGGTAGAACGGCGCGGCCGCGTCCCTTTCACGGAATCGCCCTTTCCGCCCGTTCCTGTACGCATCGAGGCATTCGGCGTCGTAGATGAGGTCCTTGGATTTGATTCCGCCATGTGAAATTACGGCCCAGTGAATCGGGAGGAAATCGAAAACCATGTCGGCGCGCTGAGGGACATCGATGCAACCCGTGAGCTCGGTGAGCACGTCCCACATCTCGAGCGGCGTGAATCTCGCTTTAGGCTCTCCCGGAACGCGCAGGCCCGCATGTTCTGTCCGGTGGTAGTCCAAGCTCACAAACCTTCGGAGGTGCTGCTCCAGTTCGTTAGCGGTCAGTAAGGCTTCCGTCGCAACCTTGGCGCCGCGCTCCCCAGTGTTCCTGCCCTTGTATCCAGGGATTTGCTGCCAAGCACGTTGCAATGTCTCATGAAAACGCTCGATATGCGGATTGTCAGTTGGCCTGCCCCCTCGCGTCGGCAGGAAGTCAATTCCGAGCGATGCAAGAAGATCTTGAAAGTGCGCTGACATGAAGTTAGAGCCGTGGTCACTTCGCACCGCATCTGGCAACACCGACGGAATAGCGTGCTCACCCTGAAGGGTGGTGTAGTCCGGCAATACGTCAGTCTTCCCGTCAGCCGTGGTCAACAGAGATACCTGACCCGGCAATCCGCACCACCTCCATTCAGAGATGGAGGTCCCTTCGACGAGCATGGAAAAGGGTCGACACACGTCATAAAGGAGTAGAGCCGCGTCAACTGCGTCAGCGGACTTTGGGACGACGCGCAACGCCAACACAACTCGTGTCGCCACATCGATCGCGGTGAGAACCTCGACACTGAAGACTTCCCCAGTTTCCACGTCCCTCACCAGACAGTCCGCTCGGGTCGCGTCGATCGCAACGACCTGCCCGGGCCGCATAGCCGGGTAATGCTCGTAGCCCGAGGTGTTTCGCAGTGAGCGGGTCTTCTGGGTACGCGTCGTCGCACCACGAGTGAACATGAGCCAAGAGAGGTACTGGGATTTTATGCGCTTCGCTGGCTGTTTGTATTCCACACCACCTTGCTTGAGCGCAACGGTGATCCTTCGGTCCAGCTCAGCGATGTTGACCGCAGACCGGTCCCCGTCGAAGGTGCGGGCGAGCGTTTCCGCGACCTCTCGATAGGCCTCATCGATCTGCGCCCACTCCTTCCGGGGTTTCAGCGCACGGCCATCGATCAACCCGACTAGACCGTCTCGTCGCCAATTCTGGACCCAGCCACGAATTGAACTACTTGAGGGAGAGCTACCAGCCTTGTCCCCCTGGGCGAGTTTGCGTTGACGGGTCCGGTCCACCTCAAACTCGCTTGCCAAATGAGCCGCCATCGCGTCTGCTCGGGCTGTCTCAGATACGCCACTGTGCGCCCCAAACGGGTGCCGCGGCTCGCCAGGCCGCGCTAGGTCAGGGTGCCCGTCTCGATAGCCTGTCAAGACCTCTTGGACGACCTCGAGCTTGAACAGCGCGGCTTCTCTCGCGCTTACTGAAAGTGCGTCCCACAACGGTTGTAAGACCGCGGAGGAAGCAGCCACCCTGCCGTCGTCCATCTGGCGCGCTTCGGTTAGCTCGCCAAAGTTGATGGCTTCTTCCGCCCCCGTAGCCGTTCTGACCTCCAACCCACCCGGGAGGACACCAGTGACGCGGTAGAAACCACCGGGCATCAGGATCAGGTCGCCACGCTTGATCGGCGTACGCGCGTTAGGGGGCCTAACACTCACAGCGCACCTACCGAGGTTCGAATCTCGCTGTCGAGGTCGATTCGACGCTGTAGATCACACGCGAGGTCTCCAGACCAGATGAGATGCCAAATCCCAGCTTTGACCCTCCCGTCCCCCTGGTCCAGACGCATCAACTCGCCTAGCGCCACTACTGCATGAAGTCGAACCTCCTCGATGATGAGAGGCCGCA
>NZ_JAALED010000471.1:0-1417 GCF_014145155.1 Dietzia sp. B19
CTCCCCACCGCATCGACGCGGTGGGGAGCCGGCCCGTCGGGCTCGGCTGCGTGGCCTGAGTAGGCCTGAGTCAGGTCAGGCGACGCCCGTGCCCTCGTCGGCCGCGGGGGAGGTGTTGGTGCCACCGTCGTTGATCTCGAAGCGGGTCCACTTACCGTCCATGTCGACCTCCATGGCGTAACCGAGAGAATCGTCGGGGACCTCGACCGTCTTGAACCAGTCGTAGGCCTTGGTGTCGTCGGCGAACTCCTTCTCATCGATGACGTTCTGCTCGGGGTCGATCACGCGGTAACGGGGCATGCCCACTCCTTCGGTTCGGGTGACGTGTGTCGTGTCCGCATTCTGGGGGATCGAGCGCCCACTCGCATCCGGTCGCCGGGGGCGTACGGTCGGGAGTCCAGACGACCAGGGAGGCATCCGTGACCACCGATCCGACAGTTCAGTCCTCTGACCAGCCCGGGCATTCCGTACTCGTCGACCCGACGACCAAGTACCAGATCGAGGTGCCGGTCCAGCAGCAACCGGTTCCGGGGTTGGCCTCCGAGATGGACCCTCCCGCCGACCACGGGGAGGACACCTACGTGGGTCACGGCCGGCTCACCGGGCGGCGTGCACTGATCACCGGCGGTGACTCCGGGATCGGCCGCGCCGTGGCCATCGCCTACTCACGCGAGGGCGCCGACGTGGCGATCGGCTACCTGCCCTCTGAGCAGTCCGACGCCGACGACGTGGCCGAGCTCGTGCGCGCGGCCGGCCGGACCTGCGTCCTGCTCCCCGGCGACGTCGGTGACGAGGCCGTCGCGCGCGGGATCGTCCGCGACGCCGTCGCGGGGCTCGGCGGTCTGGACGTGCTCGTGCTCAACGCCGCCCGGCAGACCTTCGTCGAGCACCTGGAGGACCTGTCCTCCGAGCAGTGGGCCGAGACGATGAACGTCAACATCTCGGCGCCGTTCTGGATGATGCAGGAGGCGCTCGCCCACCTGCAGCCCGGATCGAGCGTGATCTTCACGTCCTCGGTGCAGGCGTACACCCCGTCACCGGGGCTCGTGGACTACGCCACCTCGCGCGCGGCGGTCAACACCATGTCCAAGTCGCTCGCCCAGCAGCTCGCACCGCGCGGCATCCGCGTCAACGCCGTCGCGCCCGGTCCGTTCTGGACAGCGCTCCAGGTGAGCGGCGGCCAGAAGCCCGAGAAGCTGCCGATCTTCGGGCACAAGAATCCGCTGGGCCGGCCCGGACAACCGGTCGAGATGGGGGGCGCGTACGTGTACCTGGCCTCCGATGAGTCGTCCTACACCACCGGGAACACGCTCTCGGTGACCGGCGGCGCGCCCACTCCCTGAGCCGGCCCAACGCAGCCGCACGCCGGGATGGCGTCTCGCGTGAGCCGCGGTGCGGGCGAGACGCCATCCCGGCG
>NZ_JAALED010000472.1:0-3018 GCF_014145155.1 Dietzia sp. B19
CCCGGCCGTCGCCCGACCCGCGAGGGTGGTGATCGGCCGGGTCTGGACGAGGTAGAGCTCGCCGTCCTCGATCGCGAACTCGGTGTCCTGCGGTGTGCCGTAGTGCGCCTCGGACGCCATCGCCAGCCGGGCGACGGCACGGACCTGCTCGTCGTCGAGGACGCGGGCGGTCTGCATCTCCTCGGGGACGGGCACCAGCCCGTCCCCGGTGCGGCCGGCGACGATCCGCGCGACCTTCCGGCCCACGTGGGCGGTGAGGATGCGCAGGTCGGACTTGGCGACGACGTAGGTGTCGGGTTCGACCTTCCCGCCCACGACGACCTCCCCGAGTCCGAAGGCCGCCTCGATCACCACCCGGTCGGTCTGGGAGGTGCGGGGGTCCGCGGTGAAGGCCACCCCGGAGGTGTCGGAGCGGACCATCCGTTGGACGACCACGGCGATGGAGGGCTCCTCGTCGTACCCCGACACCGCCCGGTAGGTCATCGCCCGCGGGGACCACAGCGAGCACCAGCACCTGCGGACCGCGTCGAGCAGGGCGTCCCCGCCGACGACGTCGGTGTAGGACTCGTGGATCCCGGCGAATGACGTGTCGCCGGCGTCCTCGGCGGGGGCGGAGCTACGGACCGCGACCGGGACGTCGGTGCCCAGCGCGCGGTAGTGCTCGAGGATCGACTCGCGCAGCCGGGCCGGCAGCTCCACCTGCGCGACGGTCCGCGTCAGGTCCTGTGACCTGGCGATGAGCTCGGCCTCGGTGAGTCCCTCCTCCGGCACCCGCTCGGTGTGGAGGCGCGCGCGGACGCCGCCGGCGTCCATCGCCTCCAGATACGCCGACTGGCCGATCGCGAACCCGGGCGGCACGGCGAGCCCGGCGCCCGTCATCTCCCCGAGATTGGCCGACTTCCCTCCGTACTCGGGTGCGTCGTCGAGCCGTAGATCATCGAAGGTCGTGACCCGCTGTGCGTTCATCTCGTGCCCCTTCCGGGAACGCTGTCCGGTCTGTCCGCCCGCCGCTTCCTCCATGGTGCGCTGATCGGGAGGTCCCGGGTGGGATGTTCGGGCAGAATCGATCCATGGCTGACATGCAGGTGCGGGTCCCGTCCCCGTCGTCCCTCGTCCAGAGCGCGTTCCGGGTGGTCGAGTGGGAGCTCTCGATGGCGCGGGAGTTCCTCCTCCTGCCCGCGCGGGTGATGGCGCTCCTGGAGGACGTGGAGTCCATCGTGCGGCGCGTCCAGCGACTGTTGGACGAGGTCGAGCGGACCGTGTCGTCGATCGACGGGATCGTGGTGACGGCCGCGGAGACCGTCGACGGGGTACGGACCACGGTCTCGCGGGCCGACCGGGTGGTCGACGACGTCGAGCGCACGGTCTCCTCCGCCGACTCGATCGTCGCCCGGGTGGGGTCGACCGTGGACTCGGCTGACGGGATCGTCGGCAGGGTGGGGTCGACCGTGGACTCGGCGGACGGGATCGTGGCTCGTATCGGTGCGACCGTGGACGTCGCGGACAGCGTGGTGCTCAGGGTCGACTCGACGGTGGACTCGGCGGACGCGGTCGTGGTGCGCGTCGGCTCGACGGTCGACACCGCGGACGGGCTCGTGACCTCGGCGGGCGGGCTCATGGACCGGATCGTGCCGATGGTCGACTTCGCCGAGTCCGCGCTGGCGCCCGTCAAGCCCGTCGTAGAGGCCCTGTTGGTCGACGCCGAACTCTCGCCGGAGACCGCCAGGAGGGTGGCGACCCGCCTCACAGAGGTGCTGGTGTGGACGGACAAGACCATCGCGCTGCTGGAACCGATCGCCGACGAGATCCTCGAATCGGTCGATTCCGAGGAGATCAAGGCGGTCGTGCAGTTCATCGACCATCTGCCCGCGTTGGGAGACAGTCTCGAGAACGACGTGATGCCGGTGCTCGCCTCGTTGGACACCGTGGCTCCCGAGGTCCACCAGATCCTCGAGGTGGCGCAGCAGTGTCTCGAGGCCGTCCAGGGCATCCCCGGATTCCAGCTCCTGCGTCGCCGCGGTGGCGACAACGGCAACGGCAGGGGCGGGTCGTCAGGGGCGGGGTCGGGACGGACCGAGCCGGGACGCACCGAGCCGGGGCGGCCCGGGCCGGACTCCTGACCGCGTTGAGCACCCGGTGAGACGACTCGAGGCCCTCCCGTGACGGGAGGGCCTCGATCTCTGAGCCGATGACGGGAATCGAACCCGCGCTGTCTGCTTGGGAAGCAGAAGTTCTACCATTGAACTACATCGGCGATGCTGCCCGAAGGCGGGTTCAGATTAGCACGAAGCCTCCGGCCGTCAGCTGTTCCGGGGTCCCTTCCGGGCGGCCTTCCGCTTGGCCCCGGTGGTCATGGGCCGCCTGGTCTGGCCGAGCGAGGCCCGGGGCACGAACCCGAACCCGACGCCGCCGACGACCGCGACGGCGAGCGCGCCGATGATCCACGGGGTGAGCGAACCGCCGCCGGTCAGGCCCATCATCACGATGAGGGCGGCGATGCCCACGCACACCCAGGACCAGACGGTCCATCGCCAGATGTACTTCGAGGGCTCTTCCCTGAACTCGTCCATGCCCCCGATTCCACCACGTGAGCGGGGTGCGGCGCATATCCGCGGTCCCGCCAGGGGTGCCTGGACACGGGCGGTGGTGTGGCCGGTCTCACGAGGATCCGGCGCGGACACGGGTATGGAACCGGCGGTGAACGACGCTGAAATGGATGAGAGTCCGTTTCAGTGGCCGGGTGCCCGGCCGGGCGGGCACCCTGCCAGGAGGACGAGGATGGACGACGTGACGGAGCGGCCGATCGCCGAGCGTGTGCGGACCGTCCTGGCGCGCGGCGCCGCAGGCACCGTCGGTTCGGGCCTCCTGACCCGGCCGCTGAGGTCCGCCAGGGTCCGCGACGACGGCGTGATCGTGCTGGTGGTGGACGTCGGCGGTATGTCCCGTGAAGTGGGGGAGTCGGCCGGCGTGGCGTCGGTGGGAGGCTCGGCCGCGGTCGAGATCGTCGACACGGTGTGC
>NZ_JAALED010000473.1:0-2057 GCF_014145155.1 Dietzia sp. B19
GGCTCGCCGATCTCCTCGCCCGCATGGTGACGGGCCACCGCGACGGCGGGGACGGGACGGACTAGACGGTGGGCCCCTCCGACCCGTGACCGACCGGCCCCTCCGGACCCTGGCCGACCGGGGTCTCCGGACCGTGACCCGCCGGGACCTCCGGCCCGTGACCGACCGGCTCCTCCGGCCCCTGGTCCAGGCGGAACGGAGGGTACTCGTCGCGCAGGAGCAGGACGTACGAACCGACCCGGTACACCCAGCGGTTCAGACCCACGATCAGGTCAAAGAGCCCGGGCAGGTAGCGGCCGGTGAACAGCAACCCGATCGCGGCGATCAGCACGAGCAGGCCCACCAGCGAGATGTTCCACTCGGCGCCCCCGTACTCCGAGGCGCTGGTCAGAGCCGCCCCGCCGCCGGTGAGGATGCCCACGATGAGCAGGTGCGGGATCACGAGCAGCCACCACTTGACCAACACCAGGCCGCGCGAGAGCCGCTCGGGGTAGGCCACGTCCAACTCGGCCGGGTAGTCGGCGGGCGCCAGCGAGAAGGGCGGGTACCGGTCCGTGCCGAGCACGGAGTAGGCGTAGAACCCCACACGCCAGTTCCACCGCAGCACCCCGACGCTGTACATGAACCACGACCGCGGATAGCGACCGGTGAACAGCACGACCAGGCCCGCGGCGATGGTGGTGACCACCAGCGCGAACCACAGCAGCGCGATGACGATGTAGTGCGGGATCGCCAGCAGCCACTTGATCAGCCACATCGCGCGCGAGACCTGCGGGTCCGGGAGCCCGGTCAGACGCAGCGGATCGGGACCCGCGCCCACGGCGGGGACGCCCGCACCGGGCCCGCGGTCGATGTCGCGCCCGAGACCGGCGGTTCCCAGCAGGATCAGCGGCAGCCCCAGCACCAGCGCCACGATCCCGGTGACCAGAACCCCGGGATTGGCGAGCCCGAACAGCTCGGTGTGCGCGCCCACCTGCACGTCGACCCACACCGGGCGGGTGCCGTCGGCGTTCATCACCACGACCACCCAGTCGCCGGACTGCAGGTCGACGGTGATCGTCTGCTGCTCGCCGCCCGTCGCGGACTGGGCCCAGAAGTCCTGGTCGGTCGGCGGTTCGGGGGTGCGGGTGCCGGGCACCTCGTCGAGCGCGGTGTCGGGGTCGGACCCCGTGCCCCATGTGTACGGGGTGTCGACGGTGTACCCGGTGTCCCACGGGTCGTCGCCGAACACCGCGTGGGGGACGTCGTTGAGATAGGCCGAGACATCGGACGCATCGGCGATGCCGATGAACACGTCCTGATCGGGGACCACCGGGGTCGCGCGGAGCTGGATACTGATCAGGTCGTCGAGACCGAACGTGCCGACGGTGGCGCCCTCGTCGACGTGGACCGTGAGGGGCGCGGTCGTGATGGCGTGGCCGACGGTCTGGAGTCGATCGGTGTCCGTGTAGGCGTAGCGACCGTCGCGCTGGGAGGCCTCGGCCACCATGAGAGCCGCGCCGGTGGCGGTCATCCCGAGGCCGAACACGGCCAGCAGGACCCCCGCGACGAGCATGACCCAGTTCACCGGGCGGGTTCGGGGAGAGTGGTGGACCGAGGTGGAGGACGGCCCGGACGGGGTGTCATGTGGAGTTGCCATGATGAGTCCTTGTGCAGTGGGGTGCGGATCCACCAGGGACGGCGCATCCGCCTACATGAGGTGACGTTACTCTTATACGGGCAGTGTGACGTCCGTTTACTCGGGTCTCCAGCCCCGGCTCCAACCCCACCATCGGCCCCCTTCACCCCGGGTCGCCCGCGGCCCCGGACCCGGCCCCGGACGCGGTGGTGATCCCCGCCCGGCGACATCGCCGCGATCTGCGCCTTCGGCCTGACATACCGACCGGTACAGCGGCCGTGGCGGCGCCGCATCGAATCGCGGACCGATGCGCTCGTCCCGGGCGCGGGCGAGGAGGCCTCACACATCCCTCGGGATGACATCGCGGCGATCAGGCAGGCCCCGCTCGTGTCGACCGCGAGAACAGAGGGACAGCGGTGCGGGTCGCGGCGCGCGGGTC
>NZ_JAALED010000474.1:0-1267 GCF_014145155.1 Dietzia sp. B19
CCCGGCGCGGCGGTCAGCTCACGCGGTCGACGGTGAACCGGACCAGCCGCCGCAGCGCCTCGTTCGCGGGACCGGCGGGCAGCACGTCCAGCTCGGCCATGGCGTCCGCCACGTACTGCTCGAGCGTCGCCCGCGCGCGCCGCATCCCCTCGGAGGCGCGGAGGAGATCCAGGGCCTCGTGGACCTCGGAGTCGTCGGTCAGCGGCTGCGCCAACAGTTCACGGAGGCGGTCGCCGTCGGTGGAACCGGCCTCGAGCGCGTAGATCATGGGCAGCGTGTGCACACCCTCGCGCAGGTCGGTCCCGGGAGTCTTGCCCGAGTCGGACGACGGAGAGGCGATGTCGATGATGTCGTCGGCGATCTGGAACGCGATCCCCACGGCGTCTCCCAGCCGTCGCAGACTCTGGATCTGCTCGTCGGAGGCGCCGGAGTACTCGCCGCCGAACTGGGCGGCGGCCGCGATCAGCGACCCGGTCTTCTCCCAGATCACGCGGAGGTAGTGACCGGCGGCGTCGGCGGCGTCCCCGCCGTCGCCCGGACCGACCGTCTCCCGCATCTGCCCGGTGACCAGTTCCGCGAAGGTCTGGGCGATGAGCTGGACCGCGGCCGGGCCGAGGTCCGCCAGGAGCATGGAGGAATGGGCGAAGAGGAAGTCGCCGGCGAGGATCGCGGTGGAGTTGTCCCAGCGGCTGTTGGCGGACTCCACGCCGCGGCGCACGGCCGCCTCGTCCATCACGTCGTCGTGATAGAGCGTGGCCAGGTGGATCATCTCGCACACCACGGCGGCCTTGACCAGGCGCTCGCGGTCGGGTTCCGGACCGAGCTCTCCGGTGAGCAGGGTGACGACGGGCCGGAAGCGCTTCCCGCCGGCGGTGACCAGGTGCAGGGCGACCTCGGTGAGGAAGTCCTCCCCGGTCTCGAGTCGGCTCACCAGGAGCTCCTCGACCTCCACCAGTCGCGCCCTCAGCAGCGCCGCGAGATCCGCGTCGCCGACGTCCACGCCCGCCACCACATGGTCGGGCGCCGTCTCAGCGGTGCCGGTCGTCACAGAATCGCTCGACATCCTCATTCGTCCTCGTCGCCTGGTGCGGACCGGCATCGACCGACCCTGACGACAGACTACGGTCCCCACCCGGGGGCTGCGGCACCCCACCCCGGCCGAGGTCGGCGCCGACCGGTCCGGCGCGGACCTGCCACCATGGAGCGCATGGACCCACGGCCGCGACCTCCCGCTTCGACCGATGTCCTCGTGGTGGGGTGCGGGCCC
>NZ_JAALED010000475.1:0-2588 GCF_014145155.1 Dietzia sp. B19
CCCGCCTGGGACGGTCGCCGGTCGGCCAGCGCACGGGGTCGGTCACCAGCGCGACCCGCCCGCGGGACCAGTCGACCGCCGCGGTCGGCGCGTCCACGTTGAGTGTCCGGGGGACCAACCCGTGCCGCAGGGACTCCACGACCTTGATCACCCCCGCGACTCCCGCGGCGCCCTGGGTGTGGGCGATGTTGGACTTGAGCGAACCCAACAGGACCGGTCGACCCTGACGTTGGCCGTAGGTGGCGATGACGGCCTGTGCCTCGATCGGGTCGCCGAGCCGGGTGCCCGTGCCGTGCGCCTCGACGACGTCCACGTCCCCCGCCGTCAGGCGGGCGGAGCGCAGTGCGGCCCGGATGACGTTCTGCTGGGCCCGACCGTTGGGGGCGGAGAGCCCGTTGGAGGCTCCGTCCTGGTTGATCGCGGATCCTTCGAGCACCGCGAGGATCTCGTGGCCCGCCGCCCGCGCGGTCGACATCCGCTCGACGAACAGCAGGGCGACGCCCTCGCCCCACGAGGTGCCGTCGGCGGAGTCGGCGAACGACTTGCACCGGCCGTCGACGGCCAGCCCGCCCTGCCTGCTGAACTCGACGAACAGGTCGGGCCGGGCGAGGATCGTCACCCCGCCGACCACCGCGGCGTCACAGTCCCCCGAGCGGATCCCCTGCGCCGCCAGGTGCAGGGCCACCAGGGAGGACGAACACGCGGTGTCGACGCTCACGGCGGGGCCCTCGAACCCGAACTGGTACGCGAGGCGGCCGGAGAGCACGCTGTTCGCGCCACCGGTCACGAGATGCCCCTCGAGTTCCTTCCGGTCCGCGAGCCCCTCGGTGTACTTCTGACCGATATTGCCGATGTACACGCCGATCGACCGCCCCGTGAGGTGGTCCGGGCGGATGCCGGCGCGTTCGAAGAGTTCCCAGCTGGTCTCCAGCAGGACCCGGTGCTGGGGGTCCATCGCCCGCGCCTCGCGCGGAGAGATGCGGAAGAAGGGCGCGTCGAAGAGGTCGGCGTCGTGGAGGAATCCGCCGGTCTCCGTCACGCTGTGCCCGCCGGACGCGCCCGGGTCGTGGAGATCGCCGGGCCAACCCCTGTTGTCGGGGAACGGCCCGACCGCCTCGCGCCCCTCCTCGAGCAGTGTCCACAGTTCTTCCGGCGTCGAGATCCCACCTGGGAGTCGGCAGGCCGTGGAGACGATGACGACCGGATCGTCGTCCGCGGGGGCGGAAGTGGCCGGTCCGTTCGCGGTCGCGGCGGCGTGCTCCTCGCAGACGTGGGTCGCCGCGTCCGCGGGGGTCCCCAGCCGCTCGTCGAGCCGCTCGGAGATCAGCGTCGCCGACTGGGCCGGGGTCGGATGATCGAAGACCAGCGTCGCCGGGAGCGGCAGGCCGGTCAACGAGACCAGCCGGTTGCGCAGTTCCACACCGGTCAGTGAGTCGAATCCGAAGTCCCGGAACGGGATGTCGTCCGGCACGTCGGCCTCGTCCAGTCCGGTGAGCACCGCGGCGGCCTCCCGTCGCACGGCGGCCAGCAGGATGCGGTGTCGCTCCTCGGGGGTCGCCGCCGCCAGCGTGTCGAGCAGCTCGGAGGCCGCGTCCAGACCGGTGGACCCGGAGTGCCCGTCGAGCGATGCCAGGCGGAACGGCAACGAGGGGTCGCCCCGCCGCTCCGCTATGCGCGCACGGTCCAGGTGGGCCGCCACGACCTCGGTACGACCGGTGCCCAGAGCGCGACCGAGAGCGGTCTGTCCGATCTCCTCCTCGAGCGGTGTGAGGCCCATCCTGCGGAACCGGTTGAGATCGCTCTCTCCCAGTTCGGCCAGTCCGGAGGCGATCGCCCACACACTCCACGCGATCGAGGTCGTCGGCGCACCGCGCGCCGCACGGTCGCGACACCACGCGTCCAGGAGGGAGTTGGCGGCCGCGTAGTTGGACTGACCGGCATTACCCACCAGTCCCACGACAGAGGAGTAGCAGGCGAAGAAGTCCGGCGTGACGCCCGCCTCCACCAGAGCGGCGTCGAGATTGACGGCACCGCTCACCTTGGCCTCCAGGACCCGGTGGATGCGCTCTGCGTTCTGGTTCTCCAGCACCGCGTCGGCCAGCGCCCCGGCGGTGTGCACGACACCCGCGATCGTCGACCGCGAGGCGAGGTCGGCGATCATCGAGTTGACGGCCGTCGCGTCGGCGACGTCGCACGCGACGAACCGGTGCGACACCCCGCGCTCGGAGAGTGACACCGTGAGTTCGGCGGCCCGCGGGGAGGACTCGCCCGAGCGACTGATCAGCAGAAGGTCCTCGACCCCCCGGTCGGCCAGTTCCAGGGCGGCCAGGGAGCCCAGTGCCCCCGTCGCCCCGGTCACGACGACCGTCCCGGCGGGCGGGGTCCACTCGGCGTGGTCGAGGCCGGTCAGGGTGGGGACGAATACCCCGCCGCCCCTGATCGAGCACTCGGGCAACCCGGCTCCGACCGCTGCGGCGAGCGTCGCGGAATCGAGCTCGTCGGCGTCGACGAGTCCGAGTCGGCCGGGGTGTTCGGCCTGGACAGCCCGTACCAGCCCCAGGGCCGCCGACGCCGCCGAGCCGCCGCCC
>NZ_JAALED010000476.1:0-3202 GCF_014145155.1 Dietzia sp. B19
AGCTTGGAGGCCATCCCGCCGGTGCCCAGCGCACCGCCGGCCCCGGCCACCACCCCGTCGAGGTCGGCCGCGCCCGACACCATCGTCACCGCGGTGGCGTCACCCTTGCGGGGGTCGGAGTCGTAGAGCGCGTCCACGTCCGAGAGCAGGATCAACGCATCGGCGCTGATGAGGTGGGCCACCAGCGCGGCCAGGCGGTCGTTGTCCCCGAAGCGGATCTCGTTGGTGGCCACCGTGTCGTTCTCGTTGACCACCGGCACCGCGCCGAGCGTGCGGAGTCGGTCCAGGGTGCGCTGCGCGTTGGCCGCGCTCTCCCGGCGCCCGATGTCCCCCGCCGTCAGCAGGACCTGGCCCACCACGCGGTCGTACCTGGAGAACGAGTCGCCCCACGCCCGGGCCAGTTCGAGCTGCCCCACACTGGCGGCCGCCTGCTTGGCGGACAGGGTGGCGGGGCGGGTGGTCATCCCCAGTGGGGACATCCCCGCGCCGATCGCGCCGGAGGAGACCACGAAGACGTCCGACCCCGCGGCCATGCGCGCCTGGCAGATGTCGGCCAGGGCGTCGAGCTGCGGCCGGCGGATCCCGCCACCGAAGCTCGTGATGGCCGACGAGCCGATCTTGACCACCACCCGGCGGGCCGTGCCGATCCGGCGCCGCAGCTCCGGTTCGCCGGTCACTCCAGGATCTCCTCATCGGGGTCGATCAGCCCGCGGCGGACACGCTTGCGGTACTTGCGTTCGTGGGCGCCCACGCGCTCGTCGGATTCCAACCGGATGTCGGTGCCGCGGCCCGTGCGCATGAGGTCGACACCGGCGGGGGTCTGTGGCTCCCAGTCGAAGGAGACGTCGCCGACGGTGACCGTGCAGCCCGCCTGCGCGCCGGCCTTGATGAGCGCGTCCTCGACACCCAGCCGGGCCAGGCGGTCGGCGAGGAAGCCGACGGCCTCGTCGTTGGCGAAGTCGGTCTGGCGGATCCAGCGCTCGGGCTTGGATCCCGAGACCATGTAGGCGCCGGCCTCGTTGGGGTCCTTCCGGACCGTGAACTCCGCCACGTCGACGGCCCTGGGACGCAGGACGATCCGCTCGGGCGCCGCCGGCGGGTTCGCCTTGCGATGGGCCTTGATGAGCTCGTAGAGCCCGTACCGCAGTTCGTCGAGGCCCTTGTGGGCGACCGCCGAGATCGCGTACACCGGCCAGCCCTTGGCCTCGAAGTGGGAGGTGACCATCTCGGCCATGTCGGCGGCGTCCGGCACGTCGATCTTGTTGAGCACCACGACCCGCGGCCGGTCGGCCAGGTCCCCCAGACCGGCATCGGCGAGTTCCGGCTGGTAGGCGGCGAGCTCAGCCTCGAGCGCGTCGACATCCGAGATCGGGTCGCGGTCGGACTCGAGGCTCGCGCAGTCCACCACGTGGGCGAGGACGGCCGTGCGCTCGATGTGGCGCAGGAAGTCCAGGCCCAGACCCCGCCCCTCGCTGGCGCCGGGGATGAGCCCGGGCACGTCCGCGATGGTGAACGTGTCGTCCCCCACCGACACCACCCCGAGGTTGGGGACCAGGGTGGTGAACGGGTAGTCGGCGATCTTGGGCTTGGCCGCGGACAGCACCGATACGAGCGACGACTTGCCCGCCGAGGGGAACCCGACCAGTCCGACGTCGGCCATGGACTTGAGTTCGAGGGTCAGGTCGCGGACCTCGCCGGGCTCACCGAGGAGGGCGAACCCCGGGGCCTTGCGGGCCCTGGAGGCGAGTGCAGCGTTGCCGAGCCCGCCCTTGCCGCCCTCGGCCGCCACGAAGCGGGTCCCGGCGCCGACCAGATCGGCCAGCAGCTCCCCGTTCTGGTCCAGCACGACGGTCCCGGGCGGGACCGCCAGCACCAGGTCGGCACCCTGCGCGCCGTTCCGGTTGGCGCCCATCCCGGGCTCTCCCCTGCCGGCGCGGGCGTGGGGCCGGAAGTGGAAGTCGAGCAGCGTGTGGACCTGGGGGTCCACCACCAGCACCACGTCCCCGCCGCTCCCTCCGTTGCCCCCGTCGGGGCCGCCGAGCGGCTTGAACTTCTCCCGGTGCACGGACGTGCAGCCGCGGCCACCGTCCCCCGCCGCGAGGTGGAGCACTACGCGGTCGACGAATCTCGACATATGCGGACTCCTCCTGCTGATCGTGGGACGTAACGGATGTGGCGTAAATGCTCTCGGGGACCGGGCGTGAGGTCATCAGACCCCGCCCGGCCCCCGAGGGCGAATCGCGTCAGTGTCGCCGGGTCAGGCCTCGACGCCGACCGGAACGATGTTGACGGTCTTGCGGCCACGCTTGGTGCCGAACTCGACCGCACCGGCGGCCAGTGCGAACAGCGTGTCGTCGCCGCCACGGCCGACGCCCACGCCCGGGTGGAACTTGGTGCCACGCTGGCGGATCAGGATCTCGCCGGCGTTGACTTCCTGGCCGCCGAAGCGCTTGACGCCGAGACGCTGCGCGTTGGAGTCACGACCGTTACGGGTGCTGGATGCGCCCTTCTTACTTGCCATGTCCGAACCCCTCCTTCAGGGAAGACGCCCGAGGGCGCTGAGCTGGTGGCCTTGGCGGCCGTGGTGGATTACTTGATACCGGTGATCTTGAGCACCGTCAGCTTCTGACGGTGGCCCTGACGCTTGTGGTACCCGGTCTTGTTCTTGAACTTGTGGATCCGGATCTTCGGACCCTTGGCCTGCTCGACGATCTCGCCGGAGACGGAGACCTTGGCCAGGGCGTCGGCAGCGGAGGTGACGGTCGAACCATCGACCACGAGGATCGGGGACAGGGACACGGAGGTACCGGCCTCACCCTCGATCTTCTCGACCTTGACATGGTCACCTTCGGCGACCTTGTACTGCTTGCCGCCGGTCTTGACGATCGCGTACATCGAGGGCTTCCCCTTGCTTCTCGGGTGTGTGGCCGCCACTGGGACGTCCACAACTACTGTGCGGTGTTCTCTCTGACCGGCCGACTCTCGTCAACCGGGATCGCCGGTCCCGCGGCCTTGACGGCCCGGCCCGCGACTTCTCGCGCGACGACATAGCGCCGCCACGAGCGACTTGTCAAGGTTACGGCCCGGCGGCACAGCAGGTCAAACCGACCGCGCCACCGGGCCCGACACCTCTATCGATCGCCACCCTCGGGGGCGGTCGTGGACCTGGTCGCGCGTCGCCGAGCCGGTCGCTGCCGCGGCT
>NZ_JAALED010000477.1:0-5115 GCF_014145155.1 Dietzia sp. B19
TCACGGTGTAGGGCACGCGGGTGCCGTCGTCGCTGACCGCTGTGTGCCGGGTGACCTCGATGCCGGTGGTGTCGAACCGGTCGGGGGTGGACCCGAGCGTCGTGGTGGAGCCGTCCGCGCGCAGCAGCACCAGCGACGGCGGCACGATCGGCCCGGACACCGCGAGGACGGCGTCGTCGGGGTGTGGGCGCTCGTCGTCGTCGTCCATTCCGCCGCCTGCGTCGGCGCCGGACAGGCGGTCGCAGGACAGCACGTCCACCGACACGTGGTCCGGTAAGCCCTCGACGGGGCGGGGCTCCCAGGCCCCGTCCGCGGCGTCGGGGATCGTGTACGCCTCGAGGCGGGACTCGGTGTCGTCGAGGATCGTCAGCAGGATCCGGCCCCGGCCCCAGGTCACGTCCTCGACCGTGGTGGAGGGGGTGGGGGAGAACAGGACGACGGGCTCGGGCAACCGCGAGGGGTCGGCGTCGATCGCGGCCCACGGCAGCACGAGGACCGACCCGCCGGCGTGGGTGCGTCCGGCGACCTCGAGATCGGTGCGCGGCCGCAGCAGCAGCCAGTCCCCGCACGACTCCACGCGGCAGTCCTCGGGGACCGGGAGTCGGTGGGGTGCGGTGGTCGAGGGATCGACCCCCGGGGACCAGAACCACTCCTCGGAGGTGTGGAAGTCGGGGGCACGGCTGGTCGTGTAGCGGCCCGAGGTGAGGTCGTACGCGGCGCCCACCGCCACGTCCTCCGATCGTCCGGAGAAGATCACCGGCGCGCTGAGCGGGTCGGTCCCGCGACGCCACAGCCGCGCCAGGCGGGGGTAGCCGGAGTCGGTGGCGTCCGACCCGCCGGGGTCCAGCGGCGAGGACAGCAGCAGGGTGTCCCGGTCCACCCAGGACACCGAGCTCTTGGCCTCGGACAGCCGGAACCCGCCCTCGGACTCCGGGACGAATCGGCGGGCGGTCAGATCGAACTCGCGGACCTCCACCGCGTCCGCGCCCCCGCGGGAGAGCCGGACGAGCGCCCTGTCGTCCGCGGGGCGCCGGACCACGGTGCCCGAGTAGACCCAGTTGACCCCCTCCTCGGCGGCCAGGGCGTCCACGTCCACCAGGGTCTCCCAGGCCGGGTGGTCGACGCCCGGGGCACCACGCGAGAGCACGGACCACGGCACCCGTCGCCACAGACCGCGGGGATGGTCGGCGTCCCGCCAGAGGGTGTAGGCGTGGCGGCCGCGCAGGACCGGCCACGCGATGCGGTCCGAGGCGTCGAGGATCTCCAGGGCGCGGGCGTACGCCGTCTCGGCCTCCGGCCCGGAGGCGAGATCCGCCACGGTTCGGTCGCTCCGGTCCCGGACCCACTCGAGGGCCCCGGCGGAGTCGACGTCCTCGAGATGCAGGAACGGATCGGGCGACGCGGATGAGTTCATGCCCCGATGATGCCGTGTGCGGCCCGTCGGCAACTGAACCGGTGTAAGAAATCCACAGGCTCTTGTTACCGGGCCGTAGCGTCAGTACCATCAACGCCATGCAGGGGTCGCCTGACCCGGCCATTCTCGAAATCCTCGGGAATGCACTCGATAAACGGAGATACACAATGGGTTCCCTCACCGACATCCTCAGCACCGGCTCGGGCGATTCCGGTTCGCTCAGCGGCGGCAGCGCCACCGGCAACATCACCGACATGATCGCCGAGACCGTCGGCGACATCGTCGCCTCGGCTCTCAAGTCGGTCCTGGGCAACCTGTCCTGAGCTCGCCCCACTCGGGCACCGTCGCCGCCCCTCCCCCCGGGAGGAGGCGGCGACGCTCATTTCGGGTGGGGTTCCACGCCGCTCCGCCGCTCGGCGGCCGTCGGGAGCGCTACCCTGTGTGTCGTGGCTGACACTCATTACGACCTCATCGTCCTCGGCGCGGGCCCCGGTGGCTACGTCGCCGCGATCCGCGCCTCGCAGCTCGGCCTCAAGGTGGCCGTGATCGAGGAGAAATACTGGGGCGGTGTGTGCCTCAACGTCGGGTGCATCCCCTCGAAGGCGCTGCTGCGCAACGCCGAGCTGGCCAACACGGTGCTGCGTGACGCCAAGACGTTCGGGATCTCCGGGGACGTCTCCTTCGACTACGGGGTGGCCCACGACCGCAGCCGCAAGGTCTCGGACAACATCGTCAAGGGTGTCCACTTCCTCATGAAGAAGAACAAGATCACCGAGATCGACGGCTTCGGCACCTTCACCGACGACAAGACGATCGAGGTCGACGGCACCTCGTACACGTTCGACAACTGCATCATCGCCACCGGTTCCGTGGTCAAGACTCTGCCCGGGATCGAGCTGAGCGAGAACGTGGTGGACTACGAGGACCAGATCCTCTCCCGCGAGCTCCCGGATTCCATCGTGATCGTCGGCGCCGGGGCCATCGGCATGGAGTTCGCCTACGTCATGTCCAACTACGGCGTCGAGGTGACGATCGTCGAGTTCATGGACCGTCTCCTGCCGAACGAGGACGAGGAGGTCTCCAAGGAGATCGCCAAGCACTACAAGAAGCTCGGCGTCAAGGTCCTGACCGGGCACAAGACCACCAAGGTCACCGACAACGGCGACTCGGTGGAGGTGGAGGTCGAGAAGAACGGTGAGGAGGGCAAGTCCCAGACCCTGACCGTGGACAAGGTGCTGATGGCCGTGGGGTTCGCGCCCCGGGTGGAGGGCTACGGCCTGGACAAGACCGGTGTCGAGCTCACCGACCGCGGCGCCATCGCCATCGACGACAACATGCGGACCAACGTCAAGGGCATCTACGCCCTCGGCGACGTCACCGCCAAGCTGCAGCTGGCCCACGTGGCCGAGGCGCAGGGAGTCGTGGCCGCCGAGACCATGGCCGGCGCCCAGACGCAGACCCTGGGTGACTACCGGATGATGCCGCGCGCGACGTTCTGCCAGCCGCAGGTGGCCTCGTTCGGGCTGACCGAGGCCCAGGCCCGCGACGAGGGCTACGACGTCAAGGTGGGCAAGTTCCCGTTCTCCGCCAACGGCAAGGCGCACGGGCTCGGCCACGCGGTCGGGTTCGTCAAGGTCGTGGCCGACGGCACGCACGGCGAACTGCTCGGTGCCCACCTCATCGGCCCCGACGTCTCCGAGCTGCTGCCCGAGCTGACCCTGGCGCAGATGTGGGACCTCACCGCCGAGGACGTGGCACGCAACGTGCACACCCACCCGACCCTCTCGGAGGCCATGAAGGAGGCCGTCGAGGGCGTCAGCGGCCACATGATCAACCTCTAGGGGCGCCGGCCCGGCCCTGACCCGGCCCGGCCCTGACCCGGCCCGCACTCACCGGGCTCCCCGGCCCACCCCGCACCGGTCCGGGCCCGCCCCTCACCGGGCTCCCGGGCCCGCCCCTCACCGGGCAACGGTCAACGACAAGAGCGTTCCGCGCACCGCCTCTCGGGCGACGTGCGCGGAACGCTCTTCTCGATGGCTGGGGCGCCGGCGACGGTCGAGCGGCTTACTCGGCCACCACGATCTTGGCCATCTGCGCCTCGTAGATGGCGTCCAGGGCGCCGGCCGCGGAGGGCAGGACCGGGTCCGCCTCCGGGTTGTTGCCGCGGGCCGCGTACTCGACGCTCACGGTGGTGTCACGGGTGAAGCCGTGGATCGCGATGGCCCGGCTCAGTGAGCGGGTGCCGTCCGGCCGGGTGGTGATGAAGTCGCTGGTGACCCGGAAGCCCTCGGCGCCCTCGATGGCCGGGGCGTCACCCACGGTCATGACGAGCTCGACGTCGGGGTTGGTGGAGCTCCGCGAGGTGGTGCAGGCCTCGTACAGGGAGCGGTCCATGAAATCGTCGAGCTTCTGACCCACCATGCCGATCCCGAAACGATGCTCGGTGTCGTCCTCCTGCGACTGCTTGTACCGCACCGCTGCGGTCAGCCCGTCGGTGGTCGCGAAGTTGGAGACGGTCTCGAGGCGGGAGACCCTGTCGCACGCCGGGTCCTCCATGAGCTGCTTGCCCTGGTCGGCGACGAGCTTGTCGACCGCCTCCTGGAGGAGATCCGGCTCGATCACCTGCACCACACCGCCACCGGGGGCCTCGCCCTCGGCCAGGACCAGCTGGTCGAGAGGCGCCTCGGGTGCGGACTCGTCGACGGTCTCGGCGGTCTGGGTGTCGCCCGGGGCGTCACCGTTCCCGGAGTCGTCGGAGTCCGACGTGCAGGCCGTGAGTGCGGCCGCGGTGACCAGTGCGAGGCCGGCGATCGCGACACGGCGGGGATTGCGGGTGCGAAGTCGCATCTCTCTCCTTCTAGTCCAGAGTCACCGACCATAGTGCCACCGGGCACCCGGTGACAGTGCATTCCGCCCCGAGTCGAGGCCGGGTGGACCCCGCATCCCTCCCGCACGTAGGCCGGATGGCACCCACATTCCCTGCCCGCCGGGCGTGAGATGGGCCGCACGGGGGGAGGTGAGGGGTTCGATACGGCGTCCGGGTGTCTACCCTTGATGCGTCACCGGACGAGCCCGATCGGCCCACCGACCCGGAAGCAGGATTCGACATGGACCATGACGGCATAGATGCCGTGCTCTTCGACCTCGACGGGGTCATCACCCCGACGGCCGAGAAGCACATGCAGGCGTGGAACCGGATGTTCTCCGCGTACTTCGCCGACCGCGGGATCGACCCCTACTCGGACGAGGACTACTTCCGCTACATAGACGGCAAACCGCGGGTGGAGGGGATCGCGTCGATGCTCGCCGCGCGCGGCCTCACGCTGCCCGATGGCGTCGAGGGCGAGGGCGACGACGACGAGGGGTCAGCCGAGGCGGACACGATCACCGGGCTGGGGCTGCGCAAGAACATCGTCTTCCGTCAGCTGCTCGACGAGGGGATCGAGGCCTACCCGGGGTCGGTCGCCTACCTCGACGCCCTCGACGCCGCCGCGATCGCGTCCTGCGTGGTCTCCAGCTCCAAGAACGCGGGCCCCGTGCTCGAGGCGGCGGGGCTGCGGGACCGCTTCGAGGTCGTCGTCGACGGGCTGGTGGCGCAGGCCGAGGGCATCCCGGGCAAGCCCCGGCCCGACACGTACCTGCGGGGGGCCGAACTGCTGGGCGTGCCCGCGGACCGCTGCGTGGTGATCGAGGACGCCGTC
>NZ_JAALED010000478.1:0-7289 GCF_014145155.1 Dietzia sp. B19
GGCCGGGAGGCGCGGAGGCTTCGGCTTCGTCGTCGGCATCGACCGCGCCGGAGCGCGGGAGCAGCTCGAGGCCGCGGGCGCCGACCTCGTCCTGGCCGATGTCGCCGAGCTCGACCTGGGCGTCTCCACCACGGATCCGTGGCAGCTGGTCTACGACGGCTTCGACCCCGCGCACGAAGGGCACCGGGAGGCGCTCACCGCGCTGGGCAACGGCTACCTGGCCACCCGGGGCGCCCGGCCCGAGCACCACGACGACGGCATCCACTATCCCGGCACCTACCTCGCCGGCGTGTACAACCGGCTGGCGAGCACCATCCACGGGCGCGAGCTCGAGGAGGAGCATCTCGTCAACACTCCCAACTGGCTTCCGGTGGACCTCCGCCTCGGAGACGGGCCGTGGCTGTCCACCGGCCAGGTCGTGACGCACAGCGAACGACGCGAGCTCGACCTGCGCCGCGGCCTGGTCGTCCGCCGCGCGGTCCTCACCGCTCCGAACGGGGATCGACTCGACTTCGTGCAGACGACGTTCACCTCCCTGGACGAACCTCACCTTGCCGTGCTGGAAACCACGCTCACCGCCCCCGACTGGAGCGGCACGGTCACCCTTCGCGCCGGGATCGACGCCGGCGTGCGCAACAGCAACGTGGCCGCGTACCTCGGATCGGACGCCACCCACCTCACGCAGCCGACGTTCCGCCACGTCGGCGACACCACCCTCTGCGAGGTGCGGACCCGACAGAGCCGGGTCCACATCGCCACCGCCGTCCGCACGACCCTCACCGGAACCGACAGCGCGACCGATCACCGCATCGACACGCCATCGCAGCACACCCGGGAGCTGCGCATCCCTCTGGAGCAGGGTCGACCGGTCACCCTCACCAAGACGGCCGCGATCTACACCTCCCACGATCGGGCCATCAGCGAGCCGGGTGGTGCCGCCCTGACCCTGCTCACCGAACGCGGTGGCGACGTCGAGGCGCTGCGGGAACGCCACGCGGCGGCGTGGCGGCGACTCTGGGAACGCTTCGCGGTCACCCTGGACGCCGACACGCACAGCCGACTCATCCTGAACCTGCACGTCTTCCACCTGCTCCAGACCCTCTCGCCGCACACCGTCGAGCTCGACGCCGGGGTGCCCGCCCGCGGCCTGCACGGCGAGGGGTATCGGGGGCACGTCTTCTGGGACGAGGTGTTCGTCCTGCCCGTGATCGCTCTGCGCACGCCCGAGATCAGCCGGGCGCTGATCGACTACCGCTGGCGGCGACTGGACGCCGCCCGCGCCGCGGCGACCGCCGCCGGACTCCGCGGAGCCCTCTTCCCCTGGCAGAGCGGCAGCGACGGTCGCGAGGAGACGCCCGAGGCGCTCTACAACCCGCGCTCCGGTCGGTGGATGCCGGACAACTCCCACCGTCAACGCCACGTCGGCCTCGCCATCGCCTACAACGCCTGGCAGCACTACCAGGCCACCGGCGACCTCGAGTGGCTCGCCGAACGCGGCGGCGAGCTCATCATCGAGGTCACCCGCCTGTTCGCCTCGCTCGCCGAGCACGACACTGCCACCGACCGCTTCCACATCGCCGGGGTGATGGGACCCGACGAGTTCCACGACGGCGCCCCGGACGCTCCCGGCAGCGGCCTGCGCGACAACACGTACACCAACGTCCTCGCCTCGTGGGTCGCCACGCGAGCGGCCCGGACACTCGCCCTGCTCCACGGGCACCGCGGCGAGGGCCTCCGCGACCGGCTCCGCGTCACCGACGAGGAGATCGCGGGATGGGCCCGGCTCAGCACACGACTGGCGGTGGGGTTCCACCGCGACGGCATCCTCACCCAGTTCGACGGCTACGAGAGCCTGCAGGAGCTGGACTGGGACCACTACCGCGAGGAGTACGGGAACATCGGCCGGCTCGATCTCATCCTCGAGTCCGAGAACGACAGCACCAACCGGTACAAGCTCGCCAAGCAGCCCGACGTCGTCATGCTGGTCTACCTGCTCGGTCACGACGGGCTCCGGGCGCAGCTCGCCACGCTCGGCTACCCGTTCTCCGAGCAGGACCTGACCCGCACGGTCGAGTACTACCTCGCCCGCACCGCCAACGGGTCGACGCTCAGCCGAGTCGTGAACGCCTCCGTCCTGGCCGGCATCGACCCGTCCCGCTCCTGGATCGCGTTCCGCGAGGCGCTGATCGCCGATCTCGACGACTCCCAGGGCGGCACCACCCGCGAAGGGATCCACCTCGGCGCGATGGCCGGCACCATCGACCTGCCCGTCCGCTCCTTCGCCGGCATGGCCCTCGGTGACGACGAGCTCGTCTTCGCCCCCCGACTGCCGCCGAACCTCACCCGGGTCGGGTTCCAGATCCGATACCGCGGCCACCTCGTCTACGTGATGCTCCGTGACCGCAGCCTGGAGATTCGCGTGCACCCCGGCTCAGCACCCGCGATCCACGTGCGCGTCGGCGCGGTCGCCGTGCCGCTCTCGGCCGGACAGACCAAGACGTTCGCGATCGGCCCGGGCACCTCGGCCCGCGACGCGACCAACCGCGAAGGAGGCCTCGACTGATGAGCACGCATCGGAGCCGGTATCGGCGCATCGCCACCATCCTCGAGCACCACGGACTCGGGCTCGGCCTCGGGCTGCTCGGACTGGAGAAGTGGATTCCCTTCAACAAAGGCGTTCTCGGGCATGCGCGCCGGGACGAGCCCTACACCAGTCCGGAACACCTCCGACTCGCCCTCGAGGAGCTCGGACCGACCTTCATCAAACTCGGCCAGCTGCTGTCCACCCGCAACGACCTGCTGCCCGCCGCTTACCTCGCCGAGTTGGTCAAGCTTCAGGACGCCGCGCCGCCCGAGGCCTGGGAGCCGATGAAGGCGGTGATCCGCGAGGAGCTCGGCGCGGACCCCGAACAGCTCTTCGCACAGTTCGACCCGCAACCGCTGGCCGCCGCGTCGATCGGGCAGGCATACGCCGCGACCCTTCACGACGGCACCCAGGTCGTCGTGAAGGTCCGCCGACCCGGCGCGGTCGCCCAGATCCACGAAGACCTGGAGATCCTGCAGAACCTCGCCGAGCGCGCCGACAAGCGGTGGGATGCCGCCCGCCAGTACAACCTGCCGGGCATCGTCGAGGAGTTCTCCCGCACGCTGCGCGCCGAGCTCGACTATCTGCAGGAGGGCCGGAACGCGGAGCGGTTCGCCGCCGACTTCGCCGACTCACCCGACGTCGCCGTCCCCCAGGTGTTCTGGGAGACGACCACGTCACGCGTGCTGACCCTGGAACGGATGCACGGCATCCGAGTCGACGACCTGCCCGCCCTGGACGCGGCCGGCATCGACCGGAACCAGCTGGCCAGGCGAGGCGCAGACCTCATCCTCACCATGGTGTTCGAGAACCGCTTCTTCCACGCCGACCCGCACCCGGGCAACCTGTTCATCCAAACCGACGGATCCATCGCCCTCATCGACTTCGGCATGGTCGGCCAACTCGACGAAGAGGTCACCGAGCAGCTCTCCGACGTGCTGCTCGCCTTCACCCGCGGAGACTCCAACGCGCTCGCCACCGCCCTGCTCGCGCTCTCGATCACCAAGAACACCTCCGACCGCGGCGAGCTCGGCCGCTCCCTGGACGTCTTCGTGTCGCGGTATCTCGGACGCCCCCTGTCCGACATTAACCTCAGCCACCTGCTCGGAGAGCTGCTCGCCCTGCTGCGACACCACCACCTCCAGCTGCCGCAGCAGACCGCTCTGCTGTTCAAGGTCCTGATGATGGGCGAGGCACTGGCGGCACGGCTCGACCCCGAGTTCGAGATGCTGCAGGCGCTCACCCCCTTCTCGGAGCGGATCGTGCAGCGACAGTTCTCCCTCCCCGCCCTGGCGAAACGCTGGGCACAGGCATCCGCGGATGCCGGAGCACTGCTGCTCGAGCTGCCCGGAACACTCAAGCAGCTCCAGCGGGTGCTGGAGAACGGCGGCCTCGAGGTGCACCTGCGCGCGGCCGAACTGGAACCGCTCGTGGGACGGGCTGAACGGATCGGCAATCGCCTGATCGCCGGCATGATCACCGCCGCCCTGATCAACGGCATCGGCGAACTCGTCAGCGGGAACACGAGATGGCGCTCGCGGGAAGGCGTCATGATCGGCGCCGGCGCGAGCGTGGTCACCGCACTCGGCGGCTACCTGCTCTGGACCACGCGGCGACGGCGATGACCGCCGCGGCTCCCATCCCTCATCAGAAAGGCACGCACATGAACACCATTCGAGTCGGCGTCAACGGCTACGGCGTCATCGGCAAGCGCGTCGCCGACGCGGTCCTGCTGCAGTCGGACATGGACCTGGTCGGCGTCGCGGACATCGCCACCGACTGGCGGATCAAGTCCGCAGCGAACCGCCTGCCCGTGTTCGCCTCCACCATCGAGGCGCAGCAGGCCATGCGGGGCGCCGACGTGCCCGCACAGGGAGTGCTCGACGACCTTCTCGCGCAGTGCGACGTCGTCGTCGACACCACCCCCAAGCATGTGGCAGCGGAAAACCTGGAGCGCTACCGCGCCCTCGGCGTCAAGGCAGTGCTCCAAGGCGGCGAGTCCCACTCCACCACCGGCCACTCCTTCGTCGCCCAAGCCAACTACGCCAGCGCCATCGGCAGGGACAGCACCCGGGTGGTCTCCTGCAACACCACCAGCATCGTGCGGATCCTCGGCGCGCTGGATGCGGCCGGACTCCTGCTGCGCGCCCGTGGGGTGCTCATCCGCCGCGCCACCGACCCGTGGGAATCGCACCTCGGCGGGATCATGAACACGATGGTCCCAGAACCGACCATCCCCTCTCATCAGGGCCCCGACGCACAGACCGTGCTCCCCGGACTCGATGTCGTCACCATCGCCGCCAAAGGCGCCCACACGCAGACCCACAGCCACTACTGGACGCTGCAACTGACCCGGGAGGCGACCCGCGACGAGGTGCTGGACGCCCTGCGCGCCGCGCCCCGCATCGCGTTCATCCGGATGTCCGACGGCCTGGTCGCCCTCAACTCCACCGTCGAGCTGATGCGCGATCTCGGCCGCCCCCGGGGAGACATGTGGGAGGTCGCCGTGTGGGAGGACCTGGTCACCGTGAACGGCAGCGAGGCCTACCTCGCCTACCAGGTCTACAACGAGGCCATCGTCGTGCCCGAGACGATCGACGCGATCCGCGCGCTGACGGGCACCGTCCCCGACGCCGCGACCTCGATCCGCCTCACCGACGAGAGCCTCGGCATGCGCCAGGACTTCCTCACACCGGCGGAGGAGCCCGACCATGACCGGTGACCACCAACCGCCCGCCGACCATCCCGGCGAAGGCGACCCGCGGCGACGGATGCCTGTGACGGCGTGGCTGATCATCGGGATCTCCGTGCTCGGGATCGCGATCTACCTGTTCATCGACCACCTTCCCCACGTCGTCGCAGTGCTGCCCTACGTCGCGATCATCGGCATGGCCGCCATGCACCTGTTCGGCCACCGCCACCACACCGGCGCCCACGACTCGAATCATCGACGCCACGGGGGCGACAGCGGGACCGATACGCGAGAGTCGTCGTGAACACCGTCGTCCGCCCCCTCGCGGACGCCAGCCGGCACGGGCACCCCCGACCGCTGCGGATGCTGTGGGTCACGCTCGCCTGGGGGTCGTGCTTCGTCGCGATCACCGTCGGCCTGCAAGACGCCCCGCCGCTGTGGCTCGCGGCACTGAGAGCCCTCATCGCCGGGGTCGCGCTCGCAACCGTCGCCGGCATCCAGCGGGCACCTCTTCCCCGCGACCCGAAGACATGGGCACTGATCGGCTGGTCTTCCCGGTTTTCGCCTGCGGTGCGGGGAACCCGGACTCATCGTTCAGCCACGCGGTGATCGAGCGCAGGGACTGGCCGGCGAGGAACCTGTCCGCCATCTCACGGACGACGGCGGCCTGCTCGGGGATGAGGACGCCGCCGGTGCCGTAACCGAACTTTGCTGCGCCGTGCCAGTCGCCACGTTCGGCCTTCTGCCGGTTCGCGCGGCGAATGCGGTCAGCCTTGTGTCCGGACTCGTAGGCCGCCATCGCGACGAGTTGTCGGGCCATCAGCCGACCCTCGTGGGTGTTCAAGTCGAACGCACCGCCCATGACCGCCTCAATGCGGATCGGATGCGTCTCCACGAGGTCGATCAAGTCCTCGAGCTCACGGGGTCGCCGGTAGAGGCGATCGACGTGCCACACGACGACCCGCGAAGGACCGAGCTTGATCCGGGCGAGCATTCGCGCGAAGTCCGGTCGCTTCTTGTCGAGGTAGGCGGACGTGTCGTTGTCCATGAAAACGTCGGGTTCGGCAACGTCCAGGCCCAGCCGGGCGCACAGCGAGAGGCAGTCGTCTCGCTGTCGCTCGACCCCGGCCTCCTCCCCGGTGCGGTCCTCGCTGATCCTCAGATAGACCAGCACCTGCTCCGTGATCGTCCCGGTGCTGCTCGTCGTTGCCCTAGAGAGCATGACGACCGCCCCGATCGGAGCCCTGCCTCAAGGACACATCGAAGGGGCATCGCGCCAGTGCGCGAAGCACCTCCTTCGAGGACCGATCGACTGCCAGGCGGGTTGCCTGCAGCGTCGCTGCGACGACTAGGTTGTTCTCGCGGCAGTAACGCTCGATGGCTCGTCGCTGTGCTGTTGCATCCCCGCCAACGGCTCGCGCGCGGGCCACCCGCACGTACGCCACGACGTTCTTCTTGCGTTCGACATCCATGCCGATCACCTCCACTGACTAGGTGCGTCAGATGCACCAAGTGGAGAAGACCACGCTGCTCGCCGCGATCACCGGGGAGCGGGCGGTCGACTCGGGCCGCGCGACCGTCGGGTCGGGGGTCCTGCCCGGGACGGTGGACCAGGCACGGACGGAGTTCGGCGGGCCGGACCCGCTGCTGGACTCGTTCTGCGTCGCCGCCGACCCGGCCGGCCTCGACCCCACCGAGGCCCGCACCCTGCTCGCCAAGTTCGGGCTCGGTGGAGAGCACGTCGCCCGCGCCTGCGCGTCACTGTCACCGGGGGAGCGGACCCGTGCCGCGCTGGCCCTCCTGCAGCAGCGCGGGGTGAACCTGCTGGTGCTGGACGAGCCGACCAACCATCTGGACCTGCCGGCGATCGAGCAACTCGAGCAGGCCGTGGACGCGTTCGGCGGCACGGTCCTGCTCATCACCCACGACCGGCGGATGCGGGACGCCTTCCGCGCGACCCGCGAGCTGCTGGTCGACGCCGGGTCGGTGCGGGAACGACACTGACGCGGCTCA
>NZ_JAALED010000478.1:7342-9989 GCF_014145155.1 Dietzia sp. B19
GGGGGCGGAACCGGTGATCGACTAGTCTTGGCCCCGATGCGGGGCGGTCGGCGGAAGTCCGCCGTGACGGGGAGGACGAGGGCACCGGTGAGCGAAGACACAGGCGAGGTCCGGATCGACGAGGAGTCGCTGGCGCGGTACTCCGCGGACGCCGAGGCCGCGTTCGCCGCCGCGGCGGATCTCGAGGCGCTGGCCGCCGCCAAGACGGCGCACCTCGGTGACCGCAGCCCCATCGCCCTGGGTCGTCGTACCCTCGGCTCTCTCCCCAAGGAGCAGAAGGCGTCCGCGGGCAAGGCCGTCAACGTGGCACGGACCCGGGTCCAGCAGGCGTATGACTCCCGCCTGGCCGAACTGCAGGCCGAGCGGGACGCCGCCGTCCTCGTGGCCGAGACGCTCGACCTGACGGTCCCGTCGGGGCGCGCGCCGGTGGGCGCGCAGCACCCCATCACCATCATCACCGAGCAGGTCGCGGACGTGTTCGTGGCCATGGGGTGGGAGATCACGGAGGGGCCCGAGGTCGAGGCGGAGCACTACAACTTCGATGCGCTCAACTTCCTTCCCGACCACCCGGCGCGCACCCTCCAGGACACCTTCCACATCGCGCCCGAGGGCAGCCGGCAGGTGTTGCGCACCCACACCTCGCCGGTGCAGATCCGCACCATGCTCGACCGGGAACCGCCGATCTACGTGGCCTGCCCGGGCCGCACGTTCCGCACCGATGAACTCGACGCCACCCACACCCCGGTGTTCCACCAGGTCGAGGGCCTGGCGATCGACAAGGGGCTGACCATGGCGCACCTGCGCGGCGCGCTCGACGCGTTCGCCCGCGCCCTGTTCGGTCCGGAGACCCGCACCCGGATGCGGCCCAACTACTTCCCGTTCACCGAGCCCTCCGCCGAGGTCGACGTGTGGTTCCCGCGCAAGAAGGGCGGCGCCGGCTGGGTCGAGTGGGGCGGCTGCGGAATGGTGCACCCCAACGTGCTGACGGCCTGCGGCATCGACCCCGAGGAGTACTCGGGCTTCGCGTTCGGCATGGGCCTGGAGCGCACCCTGCAGTTCCGCAACGGCCTGTCCGACATGCGCGACATGGTGGAGGGCGACGTCCGCTTCTCCCTGCCGTTCGGCATCCGCTCCTGACCCGCCGCATCCACCCCCACCCCCGAAGACGAAGGACCCCACAGTGCGAATTGCGCAGTCCTGGCTGACCGAGATCCTGCAGCGGGCCAACGACGGCTGGTCCGTCAGCCCGGCCGAGCTCGACGCCGGTTTCGTGCGCGTCGGCCTCGAGGTGGAGGGTGAACCGGAGCAGTTGCCCGAGGTCGACGGCCCGCTCACCATCGGCCGTGTCAGCACCATCGAGGAGCTGGAGGGCTTCAAGAAGCCCATCCGCTTCTGTCTGGTCGACGTGGGCGGTGACGAGCCGCAGCAGATCGTGTGCGGCGCCCGCAACTTCGCGGAAGGCGACCTGGTCGTCGTCGCCCTACCGGGCACCGTCCTGCCGGGCGGGTTCGAGATCGGCAAGCGCAAGACCTACGGCAAGCCGAGTGAGGGCATGATCTGTTCGGCCTCCGAGCTGGGGATCGGCTCCGACCACAGCGGGATCATCGTCCTCGCCGAGGGCACCGCCGAGCCCGGGGACCCCGCCGGCCCGGTGTTGGCCGCGGGTGCCGGCGAGCGGGACACCGTGATCGAACTCAACGTGACGCCGGATCGGGGCTACTGCCTGTCTGCCCGCGGCCTGGCCCGCGAGCTGGCGTGCGGGTTCGACCTGGACTTCGCCGACCCCGCGGCCGAGCTCGGGCTGCCGTCGGAGAAGGAGACCTGGCCGCTCGAGGTGACCGCCGAGTCCGGTGCCCAGCGGTTCGCCCTGCGCCGGGTCACGGGAGTCGACCCGTCCGCGCGGACCCCGTGGTGGATGGCGCGCCGCCTGCTGCTCTCGGGCGTGCGCCCGATCTCCCCGGCCGTCGACGTCACCAACTACGTCATGCTCGAGCTGGGGCACCCGATGCACGCGTTCGACGCGGGGCGCCTGCAGGGCGGGCTCGTCGTCCGCCGGGCACGCGCGGGGGAGACGCTCACCACCCTCGACGACGTGGAGCGCACGCTCGACCCCGAGGACGTCGTCATCTGCGACGACCGCGGCCCGATCTCGTTGGCGGGCGTCATGGGTGGCGCCAGCACCGAGGTCTCCGCCGACACGACCGACGTCCTGCTCGAGGCCGCCGTGTGGGACACCCTCGCGGTGTTCCGGACCATCCGCCGCCACAAGCTCCCCAGCGAGGCGGGCAAGCGTTACGAGCGTGGGGTCGACGCCGCCGCGTCGATCGCGGCGTTGGACCGCGCGGCCACCCTGCTCGCCGAGATCACGGGTGGCTCCGTGGAGGCCTCTCTCACGGACGTCGGCTCGGCGCCCGTGATGCCGACGATCGCGTTCGATCCCGAGCGCCCCTCGCGGGTGGCGGGGGTCGGGTATCCGGCGGGGACCACGCGCCGCCGTCTGGAGCAGATCGGGTGCACCGTCGCCGGCGATGACGCGGTGTTGCTGGAGGTGACCGCCCCGGCATGGCGCCCCGACCTGACCCTGCCCGCGGATCTGGTCGAGGAGGTGCTTCGCCTGGAGGGACTGGAGAACATCCCGTCGGTGCTG
>NZ_JAALED010000479.1:0-1457 GCF_014145155.1 Dietzia sp. B19
CACGACCCCGTGCCCGCGCGGGGATAGGGGGCCCGCCCGGCGCCCCTCGCCACTCCCCCGCCCGGCGCGCGAGGCGCTCTGGGAGACTGTCCCCATGAGGGTCACCGCGAAATCGGACTACGCGCTGCGGGCGCTCGTCGAACTCGCGAACGCGCAGCGGGATCACGGTGGCGACGGTCCCCGCGAGAACCCGATCAGCGCCGAGGAACTGGGGCGGCTGCAGGACATCCCGCACGGGTTCCTCCAGTCCATCCTGTCGGACCTGCGGCGGGCCGGCATCGTGGCCAGTAGGCGGGGCAAGACCGGCGGCTGGACGCTCGCCCAGGACGCGGGGGCGGTCACCGTCGCGGACGTCCTGCGCGCGGTCGACGGCCCCCTCGTCAGCGTCTACGACGTACGCCCCGAGGCGGTCGACTACAACGAGCGCGCCGCTGTCCTCCAGCACGTGTGGATCGCCTCGAGGGCCTCCCTGCGGCGGGTCATGGACGCGGTGTCGCTCTCGGATCTGGCCGAGGGCCGGCTGCCCCCCGACGTCCACGCGCTCACCCTCGACGACGACGCCTGGGAGCCCCGCTGACGGACGGGGCCCGGATCCGCTGATTCACCGGTGGCTCCCACCGCGGTCAGATGTTAATGTCTACTGAACAGCTCGGTTTAATGCCTTAATGGCCGGAGGGTCTCTCCCTCCGCCCGACAGGCGGCCACCGGGAGTGACAGTGTCATCGACCGACGTCGGAGGATCCCCCCGTGCCCACCCTGATCGTCCTCGGCTTCGCCGGACTCCTGGCTCAGCTGGTCGACGGCTCGCTCGGCATGGGATACGGCGTCACCTCGACGACCATCCTCGTGGCAGCCGGCATCGCCCCCGCCGCCGCGTCCGCCGCCGTGCACTTCGCCCAGATCGGCACCACGCTCGCCTCGGGGATCTCCCACCACAAGTTCGGGAACGTGGACTGGCGCATCGTCGCGATCCTCGCCGGACCGGGTGCGGTGGGTGCCTTCATCGGCGCGACCGCGCTGACCCGGCTGTCCAGCGCGGCGGCCAAGCCCATCGTCGCCTCGCTCCTGCTCGTGCTCGGCTTCTACGTCCTCTATCGCTTCCTGCGACTCGGCGGCAGGCGGCCCCAGTTCTCCGGCCAGATCTCGGCGCGCTTCCTCGTCCCACTCGGCTTCGCCGGCGGAACCCTCGACGCGTTCGGTGGCGGCGGATGGGGCCCGGTGGGAACGACCACCCTGCTCTCGTCGGGTCGGGTCGAGCCCCGGAAGGTCGTCGGCTCCATCAGCGCCTCGGAGTTCGTGGTGGCGGTGAGCGCCTCGATCGGCTTCCTCTTCGGCCTCGGCGCCGCCGGCATCAACTGGGCGTTCGCGGCCGCGCTGCTGGTCGGCGGCGTGATCGCCGCGCCGTTCGCCGCCTGGATGGTGCGCCACCTGTCGCCGCGGGTCCTGGGCACTGCCGC
>NZ_JAALED010000049.1:0-6102 GCF_014145155.1 Dietzia sp. B19
GGCGGCGCCACCGGCGACATCGCGGACGCCGGTGGCCGGCACTCCAGGTCTGACGGGTCGCAGGGTCTCGGCACCCATGACACCGGCACCCATGACACCGGCATCCACGACCGGACGGGGCGTCACCCGGACGACGTCGATCCGGCCGCCCACCCGGACCGGGAGCCGGGCGTCGTGGACAAGGTGTTGGGACGGAACCGACGGGACGAGCAGGGGCGCTGACCCCCGGTACGTCGGACCGACTGCAGGGCCCGCGGGAGATGATCCCGCGGGCCCTGCAGTCATTCCCGGGTGGTCAGGCGGCGGCGCCGGTGGTGACCCGGGCGTTCTTCACCCGCTCGCCGAACAGGGGACCGTACAGGGCGCCGGCGATGAGCGCGCCGAGGATCGGGGCCACCCAGAAGAGCCACAGCTGACCGACGGCCCCGTCGCCGTTGAAGAAGGCCACGGCGGTCGAGCGGGCCGGGTTCACCGAGGTGTTGGTGATGGGTATCGAGATGAGGTGGATCAACGTCAGCGTCAGCCCGATCGCCAGGGGTGCGAAGCCGGCGGGGGCGCGGCGATCGGTGGCTCCGAGGATCACCCAGATGAAGATCGCGGTCAGCACGACCTCGATGATCAGGGCCGAGAGCAGGCCGTACCCGTCCGGGGAGTTGGCGCCGAAGCCGTTGGCGGCCATGTGGCCGGTCGCCTCGAATCCGTCCTTGCCCTTGGCCACGACGAGTATCAGTGCTCCCGCGACCAGACCGCCGACGACCTGGCTGACGATGTATACGGGGGCCTTGGCCCAGGGGAGGCGCCCGGCGATGGCGGCGCCGACGGTGACGGCCGGGTTGAAGTGGCCGCCGGAGATGTGGCCGAGCGCGTACACGCCGGTCAGGACGGTCAGGCCGAAGGCCAGGGAGACACCGAGGTAGCCGACGCCCACGGGGACGTCTCCGGTGTCTGCGGTGGCGACCTGGACGGCGGCGAACACCGCCGTGCCGCACCCTCCCAGTACCAGCCAGAAGGTGCCGATCACCTCGGCCGCGATCACCGCCGTCCCGGACGGGGTGCCGGGGGACGTGTCGGACGGGGTGCCGGGGGACGGTGCGGACGGGGTGCGCGGGGACGAGTCGGACATGGATTGACCTCCGGTGGTGTACTCCCCGGGATCGGGGGAGGCGGGAACGTGGTGGTGAGTGTTTCCGCTGAGCACACGCTAGCGCTGCCGGGGTCCCGCCGCGCCGGTTCCGCGACCTGTCAAGCGGTCCCGGCGAGGTGAGCCTCGGTCAGGGCGCCAGGAGAGTCGGGAGAACCGCCGCGGCGGTGTCACGGAGGTGGACCGTCACCCCGTCCGTGAGGCCGGAGGGATCGGGGTTGACCTCGACGACCGGGATCCCGAGGTCGACGGCGATGCCGGGGAGCGATGCGGCGGGATGGACGAGACCGGAGGTGCCGACGACCAGGACCGCGGTCGCGGCGGAGATCGCGGACACCGCGGCGTCCCAGGGCTGCCGGGGGAGCATCTCTCCGAACCAGACCACTCCCGGTCTGGCCCGTCCGCCGCACCGCGGGCAGTCGGGCGGCGCGAGCCGGTCCACGGGGTCCTCCGGCGGCGCCCCCACCTCCATCGGGGCCCCACACTCGTCACACCGGTGTGCGAAGAGGCTGCCGTGGAGATGGTGCACCCCGGCGGAACCCGCGCGCTCGTGCAGGTCGTCGACGTTCTGGGTCACCACCGTCACGCTGCGGTCCCGGGCGGCGCGGGCGATCGCGAGATGACCGGCATTCGGCTCGGCGCATCCGACGAGGTGCTCGCGCCAGCGATACCAGGCCCACACGGAGTCCCGGTCGCGGTCCCAGGCCTCCGGGGTCGCGAGGTCGGCGGGGTCGTGGCGTGCCCACAGTCCCGTCCGGGAGTCCCGGAAGGTGGGCACCCCGCTCTCCGCACTCATCCCGGCACCCGTCAGAACGACGAGAGGCCCACCGTCGCCGAGGGCGAGACGGGCCTTGCTCATGTCGGGGTGGGGCCGGTCGGACCCCACGCCGTCGCTGATCACGGGACGAACGCGGAACCCACCAGCGGCAGTGAGACACAATTGGAGGTCCCGCCGCCGGCGAGGGTGGTGGTGACGCCGCCCTGCAGGAGCATCAGCACCTGCCCCGGGCCGGTGTCGGCGACACCGTTGAGGGTCGCCGGTCCGCCCGCGTTGATCCCGTTGTAGCTGAGCACGGTGGTGCCGCGGCGACCGTTGTTGATGTTGAACCAGTCCACGGTCATGGGCTGCACCTGCTGGGGTGCGACGCCCTCGGTGCCGAGGGCGGTGAAGATGAAGCCAAGGTGGCCGCCCGGGATGCCGGGCAGGGGCAGGCCGGCGGGCCCCGGCACGGCGGTGGCGGCCCCGACCGCGGTCTGTTCCCCGTCGATGCAGTTCTGCATGATGGTCGGGTAGGCGAACTGCGCGATCACCGGACCGTTCTCGGGCAGCGGGGTGCCCGGCTCGCCGGACCCGCGGAAGAAGCCCACCAGCCGGGCGATGGTGCCCCGGGTCTCCTCGGGGATCCACTGCTGCTCGGAGAGGTTCTCGATGGCCTGCAGCACCGGCTCGGTCGGGCGGCCCAGCTCGTCCAGCGACTGGGCGCTCGCGGAGGCGGGGACGGCGAGCGACACGGCCATGGCGGCGACTGCACCGAGACCTAGGGTCCTGAACGAGTTCCTGAGCGAGTGGCGGGTCACTGGCGAGTCCATTCTTCGGATGAGGCGGACGGACCGGTCGGCGGGCCGACCAATCGACGGCTCGATGTTCTCACAACGTTTACAGGTGTGGATACCGGAGGCCCGGTTGCTGTGGCGTCTGTGGCCAGTGTGGCAGAAGATACTTGTGATGTAAATAACAGTCGCCGCCGCGGGTGTGGCGTCGCCCGCTCGGGATGACTGTCCGGAGGCCGATGCGGGTAATGTGGTCACGCACGCGCGCTCGACCGGACGCGCTTGTGGATCACGCGGGAGTCCCGCAGATTCCCACCACGCGCCCGGCGGCCACAGAGTCGCCCGTGGCGCCGAAAGCCTCTGAGGGAGAACCCACCGTATGGCCCTGACCGAGTTCCGCAACGTCGCCATCGTCGCGCACGTCGACCATGGTAAGACGACACTCGTCGACGCGATGCTGCGCCAGTCCGGAGCGTTCGACGAACGCGCGGAGCTCGTGGACCGGGTCATGGACTCGGGTGACCTCGAGCGTGAGAAGGGCATCACGATCCTGGCCAAGAACACGTCGGTGCGGCGTCTCGGCGCAGGGTCGGGCGGCGCCGACCTCGTCTTCAACATCATCGACACCCCCGGCCACGCCGACTTCGGCGGCGAGGTGGAGCGCGGCCTCAACATGGTCGACGGCGTCGTCCTGCTCATCGACTCCTCGGAGGGTCCGCTGCCGCAGACGCGGTTCGTCCTGCGGAAGGCGCTGGCGGCATCCCTTCCGGTCATCATCGTCGTCAACAAGACCGACCGTCCGGACGCCCGCATCGACGAGGTCGTCGAGGACGCCCAGGACCTCCTCATCGGACTCGCCTCCGATCTCGAGGACCCGGACGCCCAGGCCGCGGCCGAGCGCGCGCTCGAACTGCCCGTGGTGTTCGCCTCCGGTCGCGCCGGTAAGGCCTCGACCACGCAGCCGGCCAACGGCCAGGAACCGGCCGGGGAGAACCTCGACGAGCTCTTCACGCTCCTGTACGACGTGATCCCCGCGCCCCGCGGTGACGCCGACGCGCCGCTGCAGGCCCACGTGACCAACCTGGACGCGTCCAACTTCCTCGGTCGTATCGGTCTGGTCCGTATCCACAACGGCCGTCTCCGCAAGGGTCAGCAGGTGGCGTGGATCCACAACCTTCCCGACGGCGGTCAGGAGACCAAGTCCGTGCGGATCTCGGAACTCCTCGCGACCAAGGGTGTCGAGCGGATGCCCACCGACGAGGCCGTGGCCGGCGACATCGTCGCGGTGGCCGGGATCAGCGACATCATGATCGGCGACACCCTCGCGGATCCGGAGAACCCGGTGGCGCTGCCCGCGATCACCGTCGACGAGCCGGCGATCTCGATGACCATCGGCGTCAACACCTCCCCGCTCGCCGGCCGCAACGGCGGTACCAAGCTCACCGCGCGGATGGTCAAGGCGCGTCTCGACCAGGAGCTCGTGGGCAACGTCTCGCTCAAGGTCCTCGACACCGCGCGCCCCGACGACTGGGAGGTCCAGGGCCGCGGCGAGATGGCGCTGTCCATCCTCGTCGAGACCATGCGCCGGGAGGGCTTCGAGCTCACCGTGGGCAAGCCGCAGGTCGTGACCCGGGTCGTCGACGGCAAGGTCCACGAGCCGATGGAGCACATGACCATCGACGTGCCCGAGGAGTACCTCGGCGCGGTCACCCAGCTCATGGCGGCCCGCAAGGGGCGCATGGAGCAGATGGGCAACCACGGATCCGGATGGGTCCGGATGGAGTTCCGGGTGCCCGCCCGGGGGCTGATCGGCTTCCGCACGACCTTCATGACCGAGACGCGCGGCGCCGGGATCGCCAACTCCGAGTCGGCCGGCTACGAGCCCTGGGTCGGAGAGATCCGCTCGCGGCACACCGGTTCACTGGTTGCCGACCGTGCCGGCAAGGCCACCGCGTTCGCGCTGCTCAGCCTGGCCGACCGCGGCGACTTCTTCATCGAGCCCGGTTCCGAGGTGTACGAGGGCGTCGTCGTGGGCGAGAACCCGCGATCCGAGGACATGGACGTCAACATCACCAAAGAGAAGAAGCTCACCAACATGCGAGCGGCCTCCTCCGATACGACCGAGACCCTGCAGAGGGCCCGCAACCTCTCGCTGGAGGAGGCCATGGAGTTCTGCGCCGGCGACGAGTGCGTGGAGGTCGGACCGGAGGCGATCCGCGTGCGCAAGGTGCTGCTCACCGCCAATGAGCGGGCCAAGGCCCGCAGCAAGTCCAAGTCGCGCGAGCAGCAGTCGGTCAACTGACGAGGACCCTGGTGGCGACGAGGGGGGCATCAGTTCGTCGGCGCGGCACGAGCGTTCTGGCAGCCGTGCTCTCCCTCGTCGTCGTCACAGGGTGTGTGGCCGATCCGCCTCCGCCCACCGTGGTGGGGGAGGAGCGTACCGACGGGGAGTCCGTCAACCTGTCCAGTGGCGGGGTCCTGCTGGCCCTCGACCGCGTCGACCCGGGCTTCAACCCGCATCTCCTGGCCGATCAGGGAGTCGACACGGACCTGGTCGCCTCCCTGCTGCTCCCGAGCGCGTTCGTCCCCGGGCCGGGCGGTGAGCCGGTGCTCAACCGCGACCTCCTCGTGTCCGCCGAGCCCCTGCCGGGGAGCCCGCGGACAATCCGCTACACGATCGACCCGCTGGCCCAGTGGACCGACGGGGTGCCGGTCGCGGCCGAGGACTTCGAGTACCTGTGGCGGCAGATGACGACCCAGCCCGGAGTGGTCGACCCCGCCGGGTACGAGCAGATCGTCGAGGTGCGGTCCGGCGCCGGGGGCAAGGTCGTCGACGTGGTGTTCGACTCCCCACCGACGCAGTGGCGGACGCTGTTCGCCGACCTGCTGCCCGGGCACATCCTCAAGAACGCCCCGGACGGTTTCCAGGGCGCGATGTCCGGCCTCCCCGTGATGAGCGCGGGACCGTTCATGATCCGGTTCGCCGACATCGGTCGGGGCGAGATCGAGTTCGTACGCAACGACCGGTACTGGGCGCGCGCGCCGGAACTCGATCAGATCCTCGTGCGGCGGGCGACAGGGGCCGGACAACTCGGCGCGGCGTTGCGTGGAGGACCGGGATCACTCGCGATGGTCTCGGCGACACCGTTGGCCGCGGACGTCTCGGCCACCGTCCACGGGGTCCGCGCCGTGACCGTCGACTCCTCGGCCCAACTCGAACTGGGCTTCAACACCGTCGCCCCGGCGGTCCGCGACCCGGAAGTGCGGCGCGGCCTCACGGCGGCGGTGGACCCCGAGGTGGTCGGTCGGATCGTCACCGGACAGTCCGACCCGGCCGTCACGACCTACCCGTTCCCGCCGGGGTCCGCCAGCACCACGACCGGCGACGGGGCCGCCGTGGAGCGCGCGCT
>NZ_JAALED010000480.1:0-2715 GCF_014145155.1 Dietzia sp. B19
GGGGTGGGCCCGGGACGCGGAGGCCACCCGTGCGGCGGTGTCCGCCGCCGAGCTGCACAGGAAGCCGTAGCGTTCGCGGACCCGCTCGCCCGCCTCGGTGAGCCCGTCGGTGGCCCGGCGGCGGAACTCGGCCACGCTCAGACGGTCGCCCACCGTGAGGTGGTCGTGGATCACCAGGCTGGGGGAGTAGTAGTCCCGGACCGTCCCGTCGGGCCACCGGACGGCGAAGCTCATCTCAGGCACTGGCGAGCGTCCTCTCGTCGGCCCGATCACAGACCTCGACCAGTGATCCGTACACGTCGGGGCGCCGATCGCGCAGGTGGAACATCCCGGCGCGCATGGCCGCGAAGGTGCCCGCCACGTCGACCTCGGCGACCGCCAGGCCCTCGTCGAGGGTGGTGGTGGCCAGGACGTTCCCGCCGGGATCGACGATCTTGGCGTTCCCGACGTATCGCAGGGACCCGAACGTCCCCGCCTGGTTGGAGGCCACCCAGAACACCTGGTTGTCCAGGGCCCGGGCGGAATCGAAGAGGTTGAACCGGTAGGTCCAGCGGTCCTCCTGGAGGTTGGCGGCGGTCGCGGTGCGTGCCGCCGGCCACGCGGACAGGGAAGCGATGATCTCGGCGCCCTGCAGTGCCATGACGCGTGCGGCCTCGGGGAACGCCTTGTCGTAACAGATCTGCAGGCCCACCCGACCGACAGGGGTGTCGAACACCCGGTAGTCGCCGCCGGAGGCATAGGACATGTTCTCCCCGAGGGGCTGGTGCACCTTGCGGTAGGTGCCGTAGACGCGGGTTCCGTCGAGGACGGCGGCCGCGTTGTAACGGTTCACCCCGTCGTCGTCGAGCTCGCAGAACCCGATGGCCACCACCCGGTCTCCGATGATCTCCTGCACCCGCGCGATCTCGGGGCCGTCGAGCCGGATGGCGGGGGGCAGTGATCGCGACGTGGGCGTGGTGTCGCCGTGGTTTCCGAGGCTGGAGAGGTAGCCCCCGATGGCGGCCTCGGGAAAGACAAGGAAGTCGACGCCGCTCTCGCGGGCGATCTCCGTGTAATGGGCGATGGTCCGGTAGTTCTCCTCGAGGTCGCGGCCGAAGTTGGCGGCGACCGAGCCGATGGTCGTCATGGCATCAGACCATGTAGGTCGAGTTGATGATGGCGCCCTTACGGGCGTAGTGGATCAGGGCGTCCTGCACGTCGAGCGGGTGCGCGGGGATCACGCCCTCGATCAGGTCCTCCTCGCGACCGCCGTGGAGACCGAGCCCGAAGCGGCAGCAGAACACGGTTCCGCCCTCGGAGATGAACGACTCGAGGGACTCGTTGATGTTCTGCTCGCCGGGGAAGCCGGAGTCCCCGGTGGTGGGGAATCCGCGGGTGGCCAGGCAGTTGATCGCGCCGGGGCCGTAGAAGTAGATGGCCGACTCGAAACCCTTGCGCAGGGCGCGGGTGGCCTGGAGGACGGCGACGAAGGAGACGGAGGACTCGTGGGCGATCCCGTGGACGAGCGTGAAGTACGACTCCCCCTCCTCGGCCTTGTAGTCTGGGAAGATCTTGGTGCCGCCGTAGATGCTGGTGCCCTTGGGTAGGGACGGGTGCGGGATCTCCTTGAGGGAGGCGGCGATGTTCTCGGTGATGGTGGCGTCGAACTCGGGCACTGTGGGCTCCTCGGGGACTGGGTCACCGGACGGGTTCCGATGACATGGCAGCGAGTACACGCCCGGACCGTTACCGCTGCGTATCGGTCCGTTACCGGGTGGTTGCAATTGGAACAACGCATCCGGCGCCGACGAAACATTGCGGCCGACGCCGCGACCGGGGGCGGCACCGTGGCGGCACCGCGGGGGTCCTGAGGCGGCCCCGCGCTCCGGCGCCGGATGCCGATTACACTGGTGCTTTCCGTGCGGCCACGTCCGCCGCGCCCACCCCACCTGGAGGACTCACACGCGTGACCACCACTGTCAGCAGCCCCACCACCGCAGCTCTGTCCGGCCTGGCCGGGGCGGTCGCAGCGAACCCGGCGCTGGCCGATCTGCGGGCGGGACTGGACCGGGACTCCGCCGTGGTCCGGTCGGCGGAGTCCCTGCGGCCGTTCCTGGTGGCGGCCCTGGCCGAGCGTTCCCCGCTGCTGGTGGTGACGGCCACCGAGCGTGAATGTGAGGAGCTGGCCGACGAGTTGGCGGGACTGTTCGACGACCCGGACTCGTCGCACGAGGCCGTGGCGCAGTTCCCGAGCTGGGAGACGCTCCCGCACGAGCGCCTGTCGCCCGCCTCCGACACGATCGGTCGGCGGCTGCAGGTCCTGAACTCGGTGATGGGGGGACACGCCCCGAGGATCGTCGTGGCGGCGGCGCGGTCGGTGGTGCAACCCATCTCCCCGGGTGCGGCTCGCCGGGAGCCGATCCGGTTGACCCGCGGCGCCGAACTCGACCCCGCGGAGTTACTGGCGACCCTGACCGAGTTCGCCTACAGCCGCGAGGACATGGTGGCCCGCCGCGGTGACGTGGCGGTGCGCGGCGGCATCGTGGACGTGTTCCCCACCACCGCCGACCACCCGCTGCGCGTGGAGTTCGACGGCGACACGATCGCCGAGATCCGCGAGTTCTCGGTGGCCGACCAGCGGTCCCTGCCCGAGGGCGAGGTCTCCTCGGCCGTGTTGTTCCCCTGCCGGGAGCTGCTGCTCGACGACGCCGTCCGCGAGCGCGCGCGGCGGCTGGC
>NZ_JAALED010000481.1:0-2552 GCF_014145155.1 Dietzia sp. B19
TCCGTGCCGCGAGGGCGGCCGGGATGCACGCGCCCGACGCGCCCGATACCCACGCCGGCGCGCCCGGGTCCCAGCCCTCCGCTCCCACCGACGAGGAGGCCTGACATGCCGCTCGCGCCGTACCTCAGCCGATACTGGGACGCCCCGGAGAGCTGGACCCTGGAGACCTATCTGGCCCACGACGGCTACGTGGGTCTGCGACGCGCCCTGGCCACCGGCCCGGACGAGGTCATCTCCACCGTCCTCGACGCGGGTCTGCGCGGTCGAGGCGGGGCGGGGTTCCCCACCGGCCGCAAGTGGGGCTTCATCCCGCAGGCCCCCGGCCCCGACGCCCCCGAGGACCCCGAGGCCTCCGACCCCGCCGCCAAGCCCCACTACCTGGTGGTCAACGCCGACGAGTCCGAGCCCGGGACCTGCAAGGACATGCCCCTCATGCTGGCCACGCCCCACGTGCTGATCGAGGGCATGGTGATCGCGGCGTACGCCATCCGGGCGTCCCACGCGTTCATCTACCTGCGCGGCGAGGTGGTACCGGTGCTCAGACGGCTGCAGACCGCGGTCGCCGAGGCGTACGAGGCCGGGTTCCTGGGGCGCGACATCCTGGGCAGCGGCTTCGACCTGGACATCGTGGTCCACGCGGGCGCCGGGGCCTACATCTGCGGTGAGGAGACCGCGCTCCTCGATTCCCTCGAGGGCCGTCGGGGGCAGCCCCGGCTCCGTCCCCCGTTCCCGGCCGTCGCCGGCCTCTACGCCTGTCCCACCGTGGTCAACAACGTCGAGTCCATCGCGAGCGTCCCGTCGATCCTCCACCACGGGCCCGAGTGGTTCCGCTCGATGGGCTCGGAGAAGTCCCCCGGCTTCACGCTGTACTCGCTGTCCGGGCATGTGGCCCGGCCCGGCCAGTACGAGGCACCCCTCGGCATCACCCTGCGGGAACTGTTGGACCACGCCGGCGGCATCCGGCAGGGGCACACGCTCAAGTTCTGGACCCCCGGCGGTTCCTCCACCCCGATCCTCACCGACGCCCAGCTGGACATGCCCCTGGACTACGAGGGATGCGCGGCCGAGGGCTCCATGCTCGGCACCAAGGCGCTGCAGATCTTCGACGACACGACCTGCGTGGTGAGGGCCGTGCTGCGCTGGTCGGAGTTCTACGCCCACGAGTCCTGCGGCAAGTGCACACCCTGCCGTGAGGGCACGTTCTGGCTGGTGCAGATCATGCGCAGGCTCGACGACGGCACCGCGAGGGAGAGCGACCTGGACCGGCTGCTCGACATCTCGGACAACATCGTCGGCAAGTCGTTCTGCGCGCTCGGGGACGCCGCCGGCGCTCCCATCATGTCGTCCATCGCGCTCTTCCGGGACGAGTACCTGGCCCACATCCCCGACGGTTGTCCCTTCGATCACAGCCGCTCGACCGTCTTCGCCCGGACCGAGGAGGTGGCCCGATGACCCCCGACGACCGCGTGCCCAACAAGATCACCCCGCGCGCCGACGACACCGTCGCAGACCTGAAACCCGACGGGGACGAGGACCTGGTCACCCTCACCGTGGACGGTCGCCGGGTCTCCGTGCCCGCCGGCACGCTGGTGATCCGCGCCGCCGAACGCCTCGGCGTGCAGATCCCGCGGTTCTGCGACCATCCATTGCTCGAGCCGGCCGGCGCGTGCCGCCAGTGCATCGTCGAGGTCGAGGGCGCCCCCAAACCCGTGACCTCCTGCACCACCCCGGTCACCGAGGACATGGTGGTGCGCACCCAGTTCACCTCCGAGATCGCGGACAAGGCCCAACGCGGGGTCATGGAGCTCCTGCTGATCAACCACCCGCTGGACTGCCCCGTCTGCGACAAGGGCGGTGAGTGTCCGCTCCAGAACCAGGCACTCTCCAGCGGCCACGGGCACTCCCGGTTCACCGAGGTCAAGCGCACGTTCCCCAAGCCCATCGCGATCTCGGCGCAGGTCCTGCTCGACCGCGAGCGGTGCGTGATGTGCGCCCGGTGCACCCGGTTCTCGGACCAGATCGCGGGCGACCTGTTCATCGACCTGATGGAACGGGGATCCCAGCAGCAGGTGGGCGTCTTCGGGGACGAGCCCTTCGAGTCCTACTTCTCCGGCAACACCGTCCAGATCTGCCCCGTCGGGGCGCTCACCGGTGCCGCCTACCGCTTCCGGGCGCGCCCTTTCGACCTGGTCTCGAGCCCCGGCGTCTGCGAGCACTGCGCCAGCGGCTGTGGGCAGCGGACGGACCACCGCCGCGGGAAGGTCCTGCGCAGGCTGGCCGGCGACGACCCGGACGTCAACGAGGAGTGGAACTGCGACAAGGGCCGGTGGGCCTTCGCCTACGCCACGCAACCCGACCGCCTCACCACCCCGATGATCCGCGGCCGGGACGGGGGCCTGGTCCCGGTCCCGTGGAGCACCGCGCTCGCCACGGCCGCCGCGGGGTTGTCCGCCGCACGCGGTCGCACGGGCGTCCTGACCGGCGGTCGACTCACCCGGGAGGACGCGTACGCCTACGCCAAGTTCGCCCGAGCGGTCCTGGGGACCGACGAA
>NZ_JAALED010000482.1:0-1794 GCF_014145155.1 Dietzia sp. B19
CGGCACCCGGACTCCCGGGTGCCGCCGTCGGCGCGTGTCCGACCGGCCCCGTACGCGGGCGCGCGGGCTGCGGTGTGGCGGCGGTCGCGATAGGGCAGAATAGACGAGGTCCCACCAAGGGCCGTACGGCCTCTCGACGACGACGTCGGGGGCGTTGACGCACGAGACGGGCGTGATCCGTCCGGGACGAGGAGAGCGATGACCGACCCGCGGGACGGCTACAAGCGTGTGATGCTCAAGCTGGGCGGAGAGATGTTCGGCGGGGGCGGCGTGGGGATCGACCCCGATGTGGTCCAGTCGGTCGCCAGGCAGATCGCCGAGGTGTCCCGCACGGGCGCGCAGATCGCGATCGTCATCGGCGGCGGGAACTTCTTCCGCGGCGCCCAGTTGCAGCAGCGTGGCCTCGACCGCGCACGGAGCGACTACATGGGGATGCTCGGCACCGTCATGAACTGTCTGGCGCTGCAGGACTTCCTCGAGCAGGAGGGCGTGTCCACGCGGGTGCAGACCGCCATCCACATGGGTCAGGTCGCGGAACCGTACATCCCCCTTCGTGCCGAGAGGCATCTGGAGAAGGGGCGTGTGGTGATCTTCGGCGCGGGCATGGGAATGCCCTACTTCTCCACCGACACGACAGCCGCCCAACGGGCGCTCGAGATCAAGGCCGAGGTGCTGTTGATGGCCAAGGCCGTCGACGGGGTCTACTCCGACGACCCGCGGACCAACCCCGACGCCGAACTCTTCGCACGGATCGAGCACCGCGAGTGCCTGGAACGGGGACTGAAGGTCGCCGACACGACCGCGTTCAGCCTCTGCATGGACAACAAGATGCCCATCCTGGTCTTCAACCTCCTCACCGAGGGCAACATCGCGCGCGCCGTCGCCGGTGAGGAGATCGGGACCCTGGTCAGCAGCCCGGCCTGAGGCGCGGGATCCGCGCCCCTCATCCACGTAGAGAACGGAAGGCAACACATGATCGACGACACCCTGCTCGAGGCCGAGGAGAAGATGGAGAAGGCCGTGGAGCACGTCCGTGACGAGCTCGCCGCCATCCGTACCGGTCGCGCCAACCCCGGCATGTTCAACCGGGTGCTCTGCGAGTACTACGGGACCCTGACCCCCATCACCCAGATGGCGAGTATCGCGGTGCCCGAGCCCCGGATGCTCATCATCAAGCCGTACGAGATGTCCCAGATCGGTCCGATCGAGAACGCCATCCGGAACTCGGATCTCGGCGTCAACCCGACCAACGACGGCCAGGTTCTGCGCGTGACGGTCCCACAGCTCACCGAGGAGCGCCGGCGCGATCTGGTCAAGCAGGCCAAGTCGAAGGCCGAGGACGGTCGTATCGCGCTCCGAGGTGTCCGGCGTAAGGCGATGGACGAGCTCAAGCGCATCGTCAAGGACGGCGAGGCCGGCGAGGACGAGGTCAACGCCGCCGAGAAGGAACTCGACAAGCTCACCCATCGGTACGTGGCCGACGTGGACGAGCTCGTCAAGGCCAAGGAAGGCGAGTTGATGGAGGTCTGATCTCCCAGCACCCGCCGACCCACCCCCGAGACTCGAGGAGAATGCCGTGGACACCGCCCCGCCCGGCCCACCCGGGCCCACAGCCGCGGCCGCGGCTCCGCCGTCGCGGGCGGGAAGGGACCTGACCCGCGCCATCCCGGTGGGCGGCGGGCTCGGGGCTCTGGTGATCGCGAGTATCGCGTTCAACCCCAGGGCCTGGTACCTGGTCGCGGCCGGTGCCGTGGCCATCGGGACCTGGGAGGTGTTCAAGCGGCTGCGGCAGGA
>NZ_JAALED010000482.1:1837-4246 GCF_014145155.1 Dietzia sp. B19
CCCGCTGGTGCCCCTGCTCCTCGGTGGACAGGCGATGGTCTGGGCCGGGTTCTTCGCCGAGGCAAAGGGCGCCTTCGCCGCGTTCGCCGCCACCACCGTCCTGGTCCTGGTCTGGCGCCTCCTGATGGCGGGGCTGACCACGGCCCCACAGAACTATCTCCGTGACGTCTCGGTGGCCCTGTTCGTCCTGGTGTGGATCGCGGTCCCCGGCGCTCTCGGCGCCATGCTCGCGGACGGCGACCACGGGGCGCAGCGTGTCGTCGCCCTGATCCTGTTGGTGGTGTGTTCGGACGTCGGGGGATACGTCACCGGCGTGCTGTTCGGCAGACACCCGATGGCGCCCGCGGTGAGCCCCAAGAAGTCGTGGGAGGGCTTCGCCGGATCGATGGTGTTCGCCATCATCGGCGGGGCGCTCGTGGTGGTGCTGCTGTTCGACGACAACTTCCTCAAGGGCGTCCTGCTCGGCGTCCTCACCGTCTTCACGGCGACCCTGGGCGACCTCATCGAGTCACAGGTCAAGCGGGACCTGGGCATCAAGGACATGGGCACCATGCTGCCCGGCCACGGCGGCTTCATGGACCGCCTCGACTCGGTCCTGCCCACCGCCGTCGTGGTGTGGATCATCTTCACCTACGTCGTCCCGACCTGAGCGTGCGGGGGCGCGCTCACCGGCGGTCGGCCGTGGGGACGACACCCCTCAGTGGTGGCGGGCCGACACCTTGCGCGCCTTCCGGGCGCGCATCCGCAGCTGCAGGATCCGGAATCCGGCGAACAGCGCCATGATCAGCGCGCCGGCGATGGCGGCGAACAGGATCAGGACCCCCAGGGGGAGGCTGAACTCCAGCCCCAGATACCGCACGCCCGTGGACGTGGTGTTCTGCGCGATGAAGATCAGCAACAGGATCGTCACCAGGGCGCCGAGGACCAGTCCCACCCAGGCCGACCCCAGCTTGCCGCCGTGGGTGTCCATGACGTCGTCGTCGTGGCTCCCGCGTCCACCGCGTGAGTCCCCGGCGGGGACCGTCGCAGGAGCCGAGGCGTGGGTGTCCTCGACCGGCGCGATCTCCGCTGCTCCGGCGGTGTGGTCGGTGTGCTGGGGATCAACTGGTTCGTGCGAACGCGTGGCCATGGGAGGACTCTATTCCCTCACCGGCGCCGACGGCATCCGCTGGCGGTGTGTCGTGCGGTCCGGTTTCTGACACAATGGCAGCCATCATGGTTGAACCACTACCCCTCGTCTTCGACGCCCCCCGCCGGGGTCTTCCGCCTCGTCACTTCGCCGACCTCGACGCAGAGGGCCGGGCTGCGGCGATGAGCGAACTGGGGGTCCCCGCCTTCCGGGGGAAGCAGCTCGCCAACCAGTACTTCGGACGACTCGAGGCCGACCCCGCGGAGATGACGGACCTCCCGGTCGGTCTGCGTGAACAGATCGGTTCCGAGTTGTTCCCGCGCCTGGCCTCCTCGGTCCGGCACATCTCCGCCGACGGGGGCACCACGCGCAAGACGTTGTGGAAGCTGCACGACGGCTCGCTGGTGGAGAGCGTGCTCATGCGCTACCCGGACCGGGCGACGCTGTGCATCTCCAGCCAGGCCGGGTGCGGCATGGCGTGCCCGTTCTGCGCCACCGGCCAGGCCGGGCTCGACCGCAACCTCTCGGCCGCCGAGATCCTCGAGCAGGTGCGCGAGGCCGCCCGGGCGATGCGGGACGGCGAGGTCCCCGGCGGCCCGGGACGACTGTCCAACGTGGTGTTCATGGGGATGGGTGAGCCGCTGGCCAACTACAAGCGGGTCCTCACGGCTGTCCGGGGGATCGTCTCGCCGCCGCCGTCCGGGTTCGGATTGTCCCAGCGTTCGGTCACGGTCTCGACGGTCGGAGTCGTCCCCGCGATCCATCGCCTCGCGGAGGAGGGACTCCAGGTGACCCTGGCGGTCTCGCTGCACACCCCTGACGACGAACTGCGCGACACCCTCGTGCCGGTCAACAACCGGTGGCCCGTCTCCGAGGTCATGGACGCCGCGCGGCACTACGCCGACGCCACGGGCCGGCGGGTGTCGATCGAGTACGCGTTGATCCGCGATGTGAACGACCAGACGTGGCGCGGGGAGATGCTCGGTCGGCTGCTCGTACAGCGCCTCGGGCCCATGGCCCACGTCAACCTGATCCCTCTCAACCCGACTCCGGGCAGCGAGTGGGACGCCAGCCCGAAGCCCCAGCAGGACGCGTTCGTCGCCGCGGTCCAGCAGTCCGGTGTCTCCTGCACCGTCCGGGACACCCGTGGGCAGGAGATCGCCGCCGCCTGCGGCCAGCTCGCCGCCGAAGGCTGAGCTCCGAGGGCCGATCACCGTGAGGTGGGCCCGGGCCGTCCCCGATCACGGACGAGGCCGCCGCCCGCGGATGTCGCGGGCGGC
>NZ_JAALED010000483.1:0-1272 GCF_014145155.1 Dietzia sp. B19
AGTCGGCCAAGAAGAAGGCCCGGAAGGACGCCCGCAAGAAGGTCACCACCGCCAAGAAGACGAGTGACCGCGCCCGGAGCAAGGCCGCGGCCGCCATCCGGCCCTGACGATCCGCTCCCCCGGTGCCCGCGCACCGGAAGTCGACGACCCCGCCCCCACGGGCGGGGTCGTCGGCGTCGGTGGGCCCTGCGCGAGACCCGGTAGCCTGGTTGTCCTGCACTGCGCGGTACACCCACCCGATGCGCAGTCCCCACCCGAGAGGAGCGCGCATGACGGGATACGACGCCGTCGACGAGGAACAGCGCCACCTCGGCCGTCTCCTCGATCGTCTCGAGGAACTCCGGGCCGACACCCGGGCCCGCCTCGACGCCGTCCTCCGGGGCACGGGGGGAACTCCTCAGGCGCGATCGGAGCGGGAGTCGTTCGCGCGGCTCTATTCGTCTGAGTTGGCGGCGTTCAACGCCGCCAACCTGGGCCTGTACTTCGGTCGGCTGGACATGGAGGACGGAGAGGTCCGGAGGATCGGGCGCGTGGGACTGAGGGACGACGACGAGGACCTCACCCCGCTCCTGCTGGACTGGCGCGCGGACCACAGCCGCCCGTTCTATCTGGCCACCACCGCCCGCCCCGAGGGCGCACACCGTCGTCGTCATCTCCGCACGATCGGCAGGAGGGTCATCGGGGTCCACGACGAGTACCTCACCGCACCGGTCGACGGTGAGGTGCCGGAGGACCACGACGACGTCGTGGGGGAATCCGCCCTGCTCGAAGCCCTGGACAGCGCGCGCTCCGCTCACATGACGGACATCGTCGCGACCATCCAACGCGAGCAGGACGAGATCATCCGCAACCCCCACGCCGGTGTCCTGGTGGTCCAGGGCGGGCCGGGGACGGGGAAGACCGCCGTGGCCCTTCACCGTGCGGCCTATCTGCTCTACACGCACCGCCGGAGGCTCGACCGCAGCGGAGTGCTCATCGTGGGGCCCAACGCGCGGTTCCTCGACTACATCGCACGCGTCCTGCCGTCGCTCGGCGAGTCGGGAGTCGTCCTGCGCACACTCGCCGACCTCTACCCCGGGGTCCGTGCCACCGGTTCGGAGACTCTCCGCGGCGAGGAGGTCAAGGGCTCGGCGGACATGGTCGACATCCTCAAGGCCGCCGTCCGCGCCCGCCAGTTCGCCCCGGGGGCGGACGTGGTGGTGCGGTGCGAGGGACACGACCTCGTCCTCACGCCCGCGGTGGTCCGCGCCGCCCGCGGCCGGGCCCGGATGA
>NZ_JAALED010000484.1:0-2772 GCF_014145155.1 Dietzia sp. B19
CGCGATGGACTCAGGCCCGTTCCGCGGCCCGGACGTGATGGTGTTCGATCGGGAGGGCTCGAGGAACTGGGTGGTCCCGGTGGCGATCAACGAGATGCCCCTGGCCCGGAACAACAGTCGGGAGAAGATCCGGTTCCACCCGGAGCAGTTCGAGGACCGGGCACTGTTCGACGTCCGCGAGGTGAGCTCGAGAGTGGTGGTCGTGCGGCGGTGACCGGGCCGGGCCGGAGGCCGGGCGAGGCGCAGCGTCGCCGGCGTCGTCAGGCGGGGCGCAGCGTCGACGGCGCCGGGAACGGTGCCACGATCTCGCGGCCGACCTCCTCGATCGCGTCCGTGAGCGCCGTCGACAAGACGATCCGGTTCTCGTCGAGGTGGGAGATCCGCACCACGGTGTCGCGGCCGTTCTCGTGGAACAGGAAACGCTCCATGAGGAACCGCAGACCGATCCCCTCGAGTACGTCCTCCGCCCTGTGCCAGTCGTCGACCGGGTCGAGCGGGCGGCCGAGCCGGTCGATCGGCACGAGCAGCGGCTCGGCGGTGGTCATGTCGATCCAGCCGATCAGTTCGCCGTCCTCACGGCGGTGCGGGATCCACGCCTCGGGGATCATCCCGGCCTCCTCTCGTGCCAGCTCCGGTCAATTCCCGTCGGGGTCAGAACTTACGGAAGCTGTGACCGAGCAGCCGCTTGCCGCCCTCGGCGAACTTGCCGGCCCGGGCCGCGGTCGGCAACAGAGACAGCGCGTTGAACCGCGAGGTCAGGTGCAGACGCGCGGCCCGCTCGGCGCTCTTCCAGCCCCGGGCCGCGAACGCGTCGGCCTCACCGGCGAAGAAGCGGGCCTCCTCGTCGAAGCGGCGGCCGTCGAGCGCGCGCACCGAGGAGTCGGAGGCGGAATGCCGGCGGTAGAGGAACGCCAGGGTCGGGTCGTAGACCATGTGACCGCCACCGGTGATCACGTCGACCAGCAGCGCCAGGTCCTGCACCACGTCCAGTCCCTCGCGGAACCCGATGCGGCGGATCCACTCGGAACTCCACGCCAGCGACGGGAAGTAGGTCCAGTTCCCGTGCATCAGCGAGGTCATGAGCTTCTCGCCGTGGAGGACCGTGCGACCGTCGGCCTTGGGCGAGGTGAACGCCTTGACGGTGTCGGACAGGGGCCGCACGGGGGCACCGTGTTCGTCGATGACGCTGACGCCGACCTCCATCACGGCGGCGTCGGGAACGGCCGCGAAACCGTCCGCCACCACCTGCAGGTAGTTGGGCAGCATGACGTCGTCGGCGCCCATCACCACGACGATCGGTGCCGTGACAATCTCCAGGCACTTGCGGTAGTTACCGTTGGCGCCGAGGTTGGTCTCGTTCTTCTCGTAGGTCACCCGCTCGTCGCGCGCGGTGATCTCCCCCATGTAGCGGGCAGGCTCCGGATCCGGGTAGCCGTCGTCCACCACGACCAGACGGAAATCGGTGTAGCTCTGGGACAGGACACTGTCCACGGCCTTCTTGAAGTGGCCGACGTCCCCGTAGTAGGGGAGCATCACATCGATGGCCATCGGGGAACCGCCGTCCTTCTCGTCACAGGGTTTTCCGTTCGATCGCATAGTATCGACCGGCGATGAGCAGTGACAGTGAGCGACTCCCAGGACCCTCCCACACGGCCGGGGGCGACCCTGCAGACAACCGTGACGTCTGGCTGGTCGTCCCGTGCTTCAACGAGGGCACCGTGATCGAGGAGGTCCTCGGTCACGCACGCGAGACCTTCCCCAACATCGTTGCCGTGGACGACGGTTCGACCGACGACTCCGCGGCGGCGATCCACCGGGCGGGCGCACACCTGGTCCGGCACCCGGTCAACCTCGGGCAGGGGGCCGCCATCCAGACCGGTGTCGAGTACGCCCGCGCGCAACCCGGCGCCCGCTACTTCGTCACCTTCGACGCCGACGGCCAACACCAGGTCAAGGACGTGCTCGCGATGGTCGAGCGGGTGCGCGACGAGCCCGTGGACATCGTGGTGGGGACCCGCTTCGGTCGCCCCCGCAGCGAGGGCGACCAGGTGCCTCTGATCAAGCGGATCGTGCTCAAGACCGTCGTCATGCTCAGCCCGCGCACCCGCCGGCTCGGACTGACGGACGCCCACAACGGGCTCCGGGTGTTCAACCGGCGGGTCGCCGACGACCTCAACCTGCGCATGAACGGCATGAGTCACGCCAGCGAGTTCGTGGAACTGATGGACAGCCGTGGGTGGCGCGTGGCCGAGCAGCCCGTCGACATCCTCTACACCGAGTACTCCATGTCGAAGGGGCAGTCGCTGCTCAACGGGATCAACATCCTCTCCGACGGGTTCGTGGGAAAGAGGTTGCCGCGATGATCAAGGCACTGCTGTTGCTCGCCGGCGCCGCGCTGGTGGCGTTCTTCCTGGCCAACCGGCGCAAGGCGCGGGCCAAGGCCGGGGTCAAGATCGGCTTCGTGCTGTTCGTGGTGTTCATGGTCTACGCCGTGCTGCGCCCGGACGACCTCACCGTGGTGGCCAACGCGCTGGGCGTACAGCGCGGCACAGACCTGGTGCTCTACGCGCTGGTGATGGGCTTCGCCTTTGTCACCGTCTCCACCTACGTCCGCTTCCGCGAGCAGGAACTGCGCTACGCCCGGTTGGCCCGGTCGATCGCGCTGCAGAACGCCGTGCGACCGGAGGACGAGCCCCACGCGGCTGCGGTGATGCCCGCCGCGGACGACGACGACCGCCCGCGACGGTGACCGGGCGGCCGACCCCTCGCGCG
>NZ_JAALED010000485.1:0-3329 GCF_014145155.1 Dietzia sp. B19
CACCGCCCTGGACGGCGTGTGCGTGGTGTCGGCCGTGATGACCGCGCCCGATCCAGGCGCCGCCGCCACCGCACTCCTCGGACGATGGGACCTGGCGCGGACACGATCCCGGGCGTGAGGGCCGGGCGAGAGGCTCGGGCGACGGGCCCGTCACCGGCGGTCCCGCCCCCGCCCACGATCCTTCAGTCCCCCCAGGGGTGGCAGACGCCGAACCCTCCGTAGCCGGTACCGATCGTCGGATGCGTGGACAGGGTCAGCTCGTCCCGGTGGTCGTTGACCAGGTAGACGTAGTGGATCCCGGGCCGCGTCGGTCCCTCGTCGGTGGGCCTGGGCCGGAAACCGTGCGGCTCGACGGCGTTCAGGACCTCCTCCAGAGCCCGGTCCCACCCGGCGGGGTCCAGGGCATCGGGGTGACGCATCTCGCGGGCGTAGAACTTGCCGATCCCGGCGTCCCCGACACCGGCCGCGTCGCTCCGACTGGGACAGGCGACCTCCTGCGCCGCGCGCGCCTCCCTCCATCCGTCCGCACCGATCCTGCCCTCGAGGACCCGTCGGATCTCCGCCTGTCCCGCCTCGAGTGCCGCGCGTGAGCCGGGGACATCGATCGTGGTGTCGAGCGGAACGTTCGCCGCGCCGATCGGGCCGGTGCTCGTCGGAGGGGACGGCACAGGGGTCGGCGCGGCCCCGCCCGCGCAGGCCGTCGCGGCGAGGAGGACCGGGGGAGCCAGAACCGGGTAGAGGGATCGAAACCGCGCCACCGCACCCATGGTGCCCGTACCGTCGGGCGCATGCAGGACAGGACCCCGGACCAGATCACCATGGTCGAATTCCCCAGTACGTCGATGCCCGCGACCGCCGAGTTCCTGGCGACCGTGTGCGGCTGGTCGCCCACCGTGTACGGGACGTCGTACACCGACCTCACCGGCGGCGGGATCGAGGTGGGGATCCAGGGCGACGACGACGAGCAGTCACCGGCACCGCTGATGGTGATCCTGGTTGCCGACCTGGCCGAGGCGCGCGGACGGGTCGAGGCCACGGGTGGCGTGGTGACCCTCGAGCCCTTCTCCTTCCCGGGCGGCCGACGGTTCCACTTCCGGGAGCCCGGCGGGAACGAGATGGCCATGTGGGTGCCCGAGTAGCCCCAGACCGGGCTGCCGCGGGCCGCCGCCTCACGCGCTCGGCTCGAACCCCTCCGGAAACGCGAGCCGCGTGAGTTTGGCCGGGTTGGAGTGGAAGTAGACCCGCGTGACGCGGCCGTCGACCACACCCAGCTGGGCCACCCGGACGACCCCACGGGAGACCACAGCCAGCGCGAACTCCCCGTTCACCTCGACCGGAGCGATCATGCCGTCGGACAGCTCCGCCGCCTTGATGAGGAAGTACGCACACTTGCGGGCCCCCACGATGTCCCTGCGGGCGGCGTTGACCTTCCCGTCGCTGTCCGAGACCACCCGGGCGTCCGCGGTGAGCACCTTGATCGTCTGCTGGAGGTCACCGGCCAGGACGGCCTCGACAAGCCGAGAGATCACCGCATCCGGTGCACGCTCCGGCGGACGCAGGTCGGTGTCCAATCTGCGCCTCGCCCGGCTCACCCACTGACGGACCGTGGGCACGGCCGCGTCCAGCGCGCCGGCGATCTCGGCGTAGGGCAGGGAGTAGGCCTCGCGCAGGACGAAGGCCGCGCGCTCCTCGGGGCCGAGCTGCTCGTAGGCCAGCAGGACGGCGATCCGCAGGTCGTCGCGCTGCTCGGCCAGCTCCGAGGGCAACAGGGCGGTGTCGACGGGTTCGGGGAGCCACGCCCCCACGTAGTCCTCCCGCCTGCGTCGCCGCAGCCGGTCCAGGCACAGGCGCGTGGTGACCGTGGTGAGCCACGCCTCGGGGTTGTCGGGCGCCGATCCCGCCTCGAGACCGACCAGGCGGGCCAGGGCCTCGGCGGCGGCGTCCTCCGCGTCGGCCCACGTCCCGGTGATGCGGTACCCGACCCCGAGGAGCCGTCCCCGGACCCGGTCCACCGCGGCCCGGTCGAGTCCGGCGAGCGCACCGGCCGTCGTCACCTCGGGCGAACGGGATCGATGTCCTCCCGGCGCACGCCCTTGAGCGAGCCCGGATCCTTCCGGGTGGCCACTGCGATCCGGTTCCATGCGTTGATGGTGACGACCTCCATCAGCAGCTGTCCAGTGCCCGACTCGCCCCGGTGTCGGACCACGTCGTCCCAGAGCTCGTCCGAGACCGAGTCCTCGCCGCGGATGTGGGTGACCGCGTCGGCGAACCGCAGGACCGTGAGGTCGCCCTCGGACAGCTCACCGGCGTGGGCGGGCCAGTCCTCGGCGGCCACGATCCGGGCGTCGTCCCAGCCGTCTTTACGGGCGTCGCGCCGGTGCATGGCGGTGCAGAAGCGGCACTCGTTCACCGCCGAGACGCGGAGCCTGATGAGGTGACTGTCGGAGCGGGAGACCCGGGCCCGGGTGTAGGCCTCGAGCGCCAGCATGGGCGCCATCGCGCCCGCGCTGACCTGTTTGCGCTGTCCGTGGTCGTTCTGATGTGTACTCATACCCCTTCGACGCACCAGCGTCACCGGATGTGACACGCTGCCGGAAATGACAGCGGATGGGTGCGATCACCTATGGCGGTCGGAGGCGTCCCCTCATAGCCTGGACACATGACCGATCCCGATGATCTGTTGCTCTCGGACTCCGAGCGTCTGCACGCCCTCACCGCGCTGGGCGACCACTATGCCGCGGGGCGCCTCGACGACCCGGAGTTCCACTCCCGTTCGGGCGACATCGCAGCGGCCCGCACCCTGGGCCAGCTGCGCGGGTCGTTCAGCGATCTCCCGGGCGGAATGCCCCTGACCAGCGTCGACGGCATGATCGTCCAGTCGGCCACGGCGGCGGGTGGCGAGCTGGTGCGCACCTCGTCGTCGTCGCCGGCGGCATCGGACCCGGATCGCGAGCTCCAGGATCTCCGCAAACGGGGCAAGACGGTGGAGACGCTCGACGGGTTGGTCCTGGGGGCGACGCTCGTGGCGTTCCTCGTACTCCAGTTCGTGGTGGGCTGGGATTACGCGTGGATCGTCTGGCCGTCGCTGGTCCTGACCCTGGGGGTTCCGCGCGCCATCCTGCAGTTCACCGACTCGGACGAGGAGCTCTACGAGGAGCTCAAGGAGTCCGACGACGAGGCGCGCAAGGAACGCCTCCGCGCGGCCACCGAGCGGATCCGCGAGCTGGGCGACGGGCGCGAGACGCGGGACTGACCCCTTCGGCCGGGTCCCGCCGTCCACGGTTCTACCCGGCGGGGTTGCCCGGACCGTGCCCGGTCCCCGGCCCGTG
>NZ_JAALED010000486.1:0-1544 GCF_014145155.1 Dietzia sp. B19
GAGGAGCGACCCGAGGAAGCGCTTGCGGGAGGCGGCCACCAACACCGGGAAGCCCAGGTCGATGAGGACGTCGAGTCGGTGGAGCAGCGCCCAGTTGTCGGCGGCGTCCTTGGCGAAGCCCAACCCGGGGTCCACCACGATCGAGCCCGCGTCGACGCCTGCGGACACCGCCGCGTCGGCGCGGCGGGCGAGGTGGTCACGGACGGAGGTCACCACGTCCCCGCCGTAGTCGGCACGCCCGCCGGCGCCCGCCCGGTACTGGTCGGGAGACACCCAGTGCATGAGCACCACGGGGCAGCCGTGGTCGGCGACGACCTCCAGCATGCCGGGGTCGGCGAGGCCTCCGGAGACGTCGTTGATCAGCGCCGCTCCCGAGTCCAGGGCCTCCGCCGCGACGGAGGCGCGCATGGTGTCGACCGAGACCGTGACCTCCTCCTCCACGAGTGCGCGGACCAGCGGGATCACCCGGGCCGCCTCGTCGGTCCGATCGACCCGGATCGCACCCGGCCTCGTGGACTCCCCGCCGACGTCGAGGAGGTCGGCGCCCTCGGAGACCAGGCGACGCGCATGGGCGAGGGCCGCCTCGGGGGCGAGGTGCCGCCCACCGTCGGAGAAGGAGTCCTCCGTGACGTTGACGATGCCCATCACCGCGCAGCGGCCCGGGCGCGGCAGTACGGACGGGCGCGGCGGGGCGGCCGGGTGGCTCACGTACCCCGGAGGAGGCCGAGGGCCTCCGCCCTGGTGGAGGCGTTGGACCGCATGCTGCCCCGGACCGCGGAGGTGGTGGTCACGGAACCGGCTTTGCGGATCCCCCGCATGCTCATGCACAGGTGTTCGCACTCGATCACCACGAGAACGCCGGTGGGCTGGAGCCTGTCCACCAGGGCGTCGGCGACCTGGCCGGTCAGGCGTTCCTGGACCTGAGGGCGCTTGGCGTAGAGGTCCACGAGTCGCGCGAGCTTGCTCAGCCCGGTCACGGCACCGGATCGCCCCGGGATGTATCCGATGTGGGCCACCCCGTGGAACGGCACCAGGTGGTGCTCGCAGGTCGAGTAGATGGGGATGTCGCGCACCAGCACCAGTTCGCGGTGATCCTCGTCGAAGGTCTTGGACAACACGTCCGCGGGGTCGGTGTACAGCCCCGCGAACACCTCCCGGTAGGCGCGGGCGACGCGGGCAGGGGTGTCCAGGAGTCCCTCGCGCTCCGGGTCCTCACCCACGGCGATCAGGAGTTCCCGGACCGCGGCCTCGGCGCGTTCGGCGTCGAACACGCGGTCGGTGGACCTCGACCGGGCGTCGGCCGCGGGGATGTGGTCAGGGGTTGTCATCAGTCCTCTTCTCGCACGACACCGACCGGGAGGTCAGTCGTCACGTTCCCACGGGGCACGCCACCCGGGTTCCTTGTCCTCGCGTCGCCGCGACCCGCTCCGACGCCCGTCACCGTCGACCGCCGACCACGCCCGGGTCGACCGATCGGACGGCGTGGCGTCCCGGTCCCCCGGGCTGCCGGGCTCCTCGACCGTGGTCTCGGGGTCGGCGGGGGC
>NZ_JAALED010000487.1:0-699 GCF_014145155.1 Dietzia sp. B19
TCGGATCGGGCTCGTTCGGATCGGGCAACGCGCCGATCGCCTCGAGCTCGCACAGCGTGGTGTCCACTCCCGCGCGCAGCCGGTCGGCCACCGGCGCGGGGAGCATGGCGGCGATCTTGGCGGTCTTGCGCTCGAGCGTGGCGCGGGTGATGAGCGGTTCGGTGCCGGCGTCGACCAGGTAGGCGTGCAGTGCCTCCTCGGTGGAGTACCGGGGCGTGAAGCCGAACTCCTCGCGCATGCGCGTGGTGTCCACAGCGCGCCCGAAGCGCAGGTACCGAAGCTGCGAGGCCCCGACGTCGCGCAGGCCCTGACTGGACAGCAGCCGCACGGCCAGCTTGAACGTCTGCGGCGGAACCGGCAGCGGGACGTGCCCGGCCCGCCGGATGGCCTGGGTGAGCGTGAGGATCCCCTCGCCGGCGATGTTGAACGTCCCCGGCGCGGCGCCCATCGTGGCGTGCAGGAGGGCGTCGAGCGCGTCCTGGGGGTGCAGCAACTGGATGCGGGGGTCGTAGCCCGCCAGCACCGGGGAGATCGACGGCGCCAGCAGCTCCCCGAACACCGTGGGTTCGGGCAGTCCGAGGATCGCGGGGATCCGCAGGATCGTCACCTCGATGTCCGGCCGTTTGCGGGACATCCCGCGCACGTAACCCTCGACAGACAGGTGGTCCAGGGGGATGCCGCCGCTCGGTTGGCGGCGGA
>NZ_JAALED010000487.1:753-2236 GCF_014145155.1 Dietzia sp. B19
CGGGTCCACGCCCGAGGAGCCGTAGACGGTGGTCGAGGAGATCAACACGAACCGCTTGACGGTCGCGGCCCGCCCACAGGCCGCGATCACGTGCATCGAGCCCATGATGTTGGCCTCCTTGACGGCCGCACGGCCGCCCGGGGCGAAATCGGTGTGGTGCAGTCCGGCGTGGACGACGGTGTCGATGCCGGCATCGCGAAGGATGCCCTGGAGGCGCGGCGACTGCGGGTCGAGGCGGACGAACTCGGCGTCCCTCATCCGACGGCGGTGCTGCGGCGACGGTTTGACGGAGTCGATGGCCAGGACGCGCTCGACGGATTCGGACCGGAGCAGCATCCCCACGAGGTGGGCGCCGAGGTATCGGCTCCCGCCCACGACGGCGACAGCCCGGGCGGGCCGACGGGTTGGTGCTTCGGGGTTCACCCAGACCACTGTAGCCGTGGACCCCCCCGGTCCGTCGCCCGGTCCGCGTACCCCGGACGTGCTGCTACACACACCCCGGGACACACCGATGCCCGCCACCACTTGCGGGTGACGGGCATCTGCTACGGGCGTGAGTCCGGGCGCTATCGAGGCGCCGCCGGACTCACTTACCGAGCTTGCGACGCTGCACGCGCGTCCGGCGGAGCATCTTGCGGTGCTTCTTCTTGGACATACGCTTGCGGCGCTTCTTGATCACAGAACCCATATCGGGGGTCACCTACCTGTCGACTACTGGTCTGGGGCCTTACAGCGGGCTTACTGCGTTCCGGCATCTAAGCGGGCTCGGAAGCCGGTACGGAACCCGTCCAGACTACCCGCAGGTGGGGCCGCGACGAAAACGGGCCCGGGGGCCGACCCGGAGCGGGTCAGCCGGCGGAGAAGTACGACGTGTCCAGGTACTCGTGGACCGCCTTGGAATGCACGCGGAACGACCGCCCCACCCGCACCGCGGGCAGCTCGCCCGAGTGGACGAGCCGGTAGACCGTCATCTTGGACACGCGCATGAGCGCTGCGACCTCGGCAACGGTCAGGAACTGGGAACCCCCCGCCGCCTGTGCGCCGCCTTCGGTCTTGTCGGTAGTCGCCATCTCACAACCCTTCGTGGCACGCGTCGTGCCGCAGGCTTCCCCTCCTGCGGTACGGACACGCACGTGCTGGGTATGAGCCTAGCGTGAAGGGTGTGATCAATGCGACGGGAGTGGGCAAATAACTTTGACGACACGCCGCCCGACCGCGGCCTGACCCACCCTGAACAGGGCTTGTGCTAAATGCGACGTCCCGCCAGGTGGCCGTTCTCTCACCTGGCGGGACGTGTGGGGCGCGTGGAGCGCAGCGGGCGATGCCGGGAGGCGGGTCAGTCGTCCCGCTCGTCGTCCTCGGCCTTCTGCGCCGCACGGGCCAGTTCCATCGACCTGGTGGCCGACGCCTCCACGGCGTCCGCCACCGCGGACCGGAAGCCCCCGGCCTCGAGTCGCCGGATCGCCGCCGCCGTGGTGCCGCC
>NZ_JAALED010000488.1:0-1692 GCF_014145155.1 Dietzia sp. B19
GGCGTCCGCGCCGCCGCCACCCCGGGGCCGGTGGGCGGGTGAGGGCCGTCATCACGCGCGTCACCGAGGCGTCGGTCACCGTGGACGGGGAGATCGTGGGCGCACTCCCCCGCGCCGGGCTGCTGGTGCTGCTGGGGGTGTCGACCGACGACGACGAGGGGGACGTCGCCACGATGGTCCGCAAGATCGCGGAGCTGCGCATCCTGCCTGGTGAGGCGGGCGCGGTCGAGATCGGCGTGCCCGTCCTGGTGGTCAGCCAGTTCACCCTCATGGGGTCGACGAGCAAGGGGCGCCGACCGTCGTGGTCCCGCGCGGCGCCCGGGGCTCGGGCCGAGGCCGCGGTCGATGCGGTGGTGCGAGGTCTCCGTGAGCGGGGACTCGAGGTCGAGACCGGGGCGTTCGGCGCGATGATGCAGGTCAGCTCCGTGAACGACGGCCCGTTCACCGTCCTCGTCGACACCTCGGGTTCCCGGACGTCGTGACGGACGTCATGGGCCCGGGAACATTCCCGGCACCACCGCCGTTGTAGCAGTACGTGACCGTGACCCGGACACGCGTCCGTTCCGTCCATCAGCAACCGACCGCCGACTCTGATCCCCCGGGCCGGCAGGAGGAGGAGACATGACGTCAGCCACCACCCGATCGGACCGTCGGACGGAGGCGGATTCGGATGGCCAGAGCCCCAGCGCGGACCTCGTCCGCGTCTACCTCAACGGGATCGGCAAGACGGCTCTGCTGAACGCGGAGGACGAGGTCGAACTCTCCAAGCGTATCGAGGCCGGTCTCTACGCCGCCCATCTCCTGGCCACCAAGAAGCGGATGGGCCCCACCAAGAAGGCCGACCTCAAGGTGATCGTCGCGGAGGGCGAGGCCGCCCGCGCGCACCTCCTCGAGGCCAACCTGCGCCTGGTGGTCTCACTCGCTAAGCGCTACACGGGGCGCGGCATGCCGCTGCTGGACCTCATCCAGGAGGGCAATCTCGGCCTGATCAGGGCCATGGAGAAGTTCGACTACGCCAAGGGCTTCAAGTTCTCGACCTACGCCACGTGGTGGATCCGCCAGGCGATCACCCGGGGGATGGCGGACCAGTCCCGCACCATCCGGCTCCCCGTGCACCTGGTCGAGCAGGTCAACAAGCTCGCCCGCATCAAGCGGGAGCTCCACCAGCAGCTCGGTCGCGAGGCGACCCTCGACGAGCTGGCGGAGGAGTCGGGGATCCCCGCGCACAAGATCGAGGAGTTGCTCGACCACTCGCGCGACCCGGTGAGCCTGGACATGCCCGTCGGCGCGGACGAGGAGGCGCCGTTGGGCGACTTCATCGAGGACGCCGAGGCCACCAGCGCCGAGAACACGGTTGTCACCAACGTCATGCACTCGGACGTCCGTGCGGTCCTGTCCACGCTCGAGGAGCGCGAACAACAGGTCATCACACTGCGGTTCGGTCTCGATGACGGCCAGCCCCGCACCCTCGATCAGATCGGCAAGCGTTTCGGGCTCTCGCGTGAGCGCGTCCGCCAGATCGAGCGCGAGGTCATGGCGAAGCTCCGTGAAGGGCGCCGCGCCGACAAGCTCCGCTCCTACGCGGTCTGAGGTCCGGGCCGGACGAGGACACCACGACGCCCCGGCTCCACGGTCAGGCGGGTTCACACCGCCACCGGAGCCGGGGCGTCGTCGTGTCCGGACCGGGCGACG
>NZ_JAALED010000050.1:0-4390 GCF_014145155.1 Dietzia sp. B19
CGGGGGGGCTGGACGGCGGTGCCGCGCCCATCCCCGGTCCGGGGGCGGGGGTGAAGGGCGCGGCGAGACGGTCGTCGAATCTCGCGCACCCGGCCGTCGCGACGGCCAGGACCACCAGCAGCGAGAGCGATCTCATGGCGACAAGCCTACGGTGCGCCGTGTCCTGGGTGCGGGTGCCGGGGAAGCGGCCTATGGTCGCATGGTGACTTCCTCAAAGCCCGGAGACGACGCCCGAACCGAGATCATCCACGATGTCGACTACCCGCTCGACGTCCCCAACGCGACGGGGGCCGGTTCCGGCACGGGGACCGCGGACTCGGCGACCACGGCATTCCCCGCGGCGGGTCGGACGGACTACTCGCAGTTCTCCGAGTCCGGGGGATACGACACGTCGGCGCCGTTGCCGTTCGGCGACCAGCCCACGACGATCGACCCCGCCCCCCGCGACGAGATCTCCCGGCGCGGCACGACCGATTTCGGGTTGTTCCTCCTCCGACTCGCGGTGGGCGTCCTGTTGGCCATGCGTGGTCTGCAGAAGCTCTTCGGCCTGTTCGGCGGCCCGGGACTCGACGGATTCACGCAGACCCTCACCGAGTCGGGTTTCGAGCAGGCGCGACTGCTCGCGATCGCCGGCGGGGTCGTCGAGCTGGTCGCGGGGATCCTGCTCGTCGTGGGCCTGGCGACGCCGGTCGCGGCGGCCGGGTTGCTCGGGCTGGTCGGGTTGGGTCTCGCGGTCCGGCTGACCGGTGACGACCCCGTGCCGCTCCTCGGCGAGACGACCCGTGGGCTCGAGACGTCGATCCTGTACGTCGCCGCCCTGCTCGCACTCCTCTTCGCGGGAGCCGGACGCTGGTCGGTCGACCGCAGGTGGCGGTGGTCGCACCGCCCCCGGTTCAGCGGAGTGATCTGGCTGCTGCTGGCCGTGATCGCGGCAGGGGTGATCTGGTACCTGCTCAACGGCAGCAACCCGTTGATGTCCACGACCGACAGCCCGGCGGTCACCGCGGGCTGACCGCGGCGGCGGGCCGTGGAGGTCAGCCCGGCAGGATCCGCACGGCACCCTTGTCCGCGGACGACGCCATCGAGGCGTATGCCCGCAGCGCGGTGGAGACCTCCCGCTCGCGGTGGACCGGACGCCACGGGAGGGGTCCCTTCTCGGCCCGGCGACGGTCCAGCTCGTCGTCGTCGACCTCCACCGAGATGGATCGTGTGGCCACGTCGATCGTCACGACGTCTCCGTCCCGGATCAACCCGATCGGGCCGCCGGCGGCGGCCTCGGGGGCGATGTGCCCGATGGACAGTCCCGACGAGCCGCCTGAGAAGCGGCCGTCCGTGATCAGGGCGCACCTGGTGCCCAGGCCGGCGCCCTTGATGAACGCGGTGGGGTGGAGCATCTCCTGCATGCCCGGGCCGCCGGCCGGGCCCTCGTAGAGCACCACGAGCACCTCGCCGGGCTGCAGGGTCTTGTCCAGGATCACCGACACCGCCTGCTCCTGCGACTCCACGACCCGCGCCGGGCCGCTGAAGTGGAAGTTCGCCTCGGACACGCCGGCGGTCTTGAAGACCGATCCGTCCGGCGCGATGTTGCCGCGGAGCACGGCCAGCCCGCCCTCGGCGGTGGCCGGGTGCTCGACCGAGTGGATGCAGCCGTCCACGGCGTCCGTGTCCAGCGACTCCCAACGGTTGTCCGTGGAGAACGGCTCGATGGTGCGGACCCCGCCGGGTGCGGCGTGGAACAGCTCGATCGCCTGCTCGGTGGCGGTACCGCTGCGGATGTCCCAGTCCGCGATGTGCTGTTCGAGAGAGGGGGAGTGCACCGAGTGGACGTCCGTCTCCAGCAGACCGCCGCGGTACAACTCGCCGAGGATCGCCGGGATGCCACCGGCCCGGTGGACGTGCTCCATGTAGTAGTCCGAGTTGGGTGCGACCTTGGCCAGGCACGGCACCCGACGGGAGATCTGCTCGATGTCGTGGAGATCGAAGTCGACCTCACCCTCCTGCGCGGCGGCGAGGATGTGCAGCACCGTGTTGGTGGACCCGCCCATGGCCACGTCGAGCGTCATGGCGTTGGCGAAGGCCTCCTTGGTGGCGACCGACCGCGGCAGGACCGAGGCGTCGTCGTCCCGGTAGTAGCGGTGGCAGAGGTCCACGATGACCCGGCCGGCCTCGGCGAAGAGCTCGCGCCGTGCGCTGTGGGTGGCCAGAGTGGAGCCGTTGCCCGGCAGCGACAGGCCCAGGGCCTCCGTCAGGCAGTTCATCGAGTTGGCCGTGAACATGCCCGAGCAGGAACCGCAGGTGGGGCAGGCCGAGCGTTCGATCGCGTCGAGGCCCTCCTGGTCGACCGCCGAATTGGCCGAGGCGGAGATCGCGGTGACGAGGTCGGAACCGGCCTTGACCACGCCGTCGACGACCACCGAGAAGCCGGACTCCATGGGGCCGCCGGAGACGAACACGGTCGGGATGTTCAGACGCATCGCCGCGTTGAGCATCCCCGGCGTGATCTTGTCGCAGTTCGAGATGCACACCAGGGCGTCGGCCGTGTGCGCGTTGACCATGTACTCGACGGAGTCGGCGATGATCTCGCGGCTGGGAAGCGAGTACAACATCCCCGCGTGACCCATGGCGATGCCGTCGTCCACGGCGATGGTGTGGAACTCGCGCGCGACGCCACCCGCCGCGGTGATCTGCTCGGCGACGATCTCGCCGACGTTCTTCAGGTGCACGTGCCCGGGGACGAACTGCGTGTACGAGTTGGCGACCGCGATGATCGGTTTGCCGAAGTCGGCGTCCGTCATGCCGGTGGCGCGCCAGAGTGCGCGGGCCCCCGCCGCATTGCGTCCGGCGGTGCTGGTGCGGGACCTCAGGGCGGGCATGGGACCTCGATCCGGTTCGGGAGACGACGGGACGGGCGTCCCGGGTGGCAGTCCTGCGATCAGGCCTGCGGGCGGCCCCGTGACGTGGGCGGGGACGCTCCGGGGGACGGGTACACGATACCCGCGGTGGCAGGAGTAACTTCGTCTCGGTCGGCCGTGTGGTCGACCGGCGTTCCACACGAATGAGGATCACCATGACCGACTCCGGCCACACCGGCGGCTTCCGCGAGTTCGCCTCACACTCGGCGGGCGCGGTGGTTCTGGTCTGCGGACTGTTCTTCCTGCTGTCGTTCATGTATCTGGGCGGCACCGCGGATCCCCAGGCCCACGCCCGGCACATTCCCGTGGCGGTGGTGGACTCCGACCGCGGAGCCTCGTTGGACACGCCGATCGGCGTGCGGGACCTCGACGTGGGATCGCAGATCACCGCCGGCCTGCTCCAGAACAACGACTGGGAGAAGATCCGGCTTCACGTCGTGGACCCCGGGACGGCGGAGGAGGGACTGCGTGACGGATCGTACTTCGGGGCGATCAGGATCCCCGCCGACCTGAGCGAGCGGGTGGTCGGTCTGGTCGAGGCGGCGGCCACCGAAGAGGGGGATGCGGCGGAACCTCCCGCGCCCGCGCGGGTCACGGTCGAGTACTCGCCCCGCGTCTCCATCGTGTCGAGCCAGGTGATGAACACCATGGCCGAGGCGATGCAGGAGTCGTTCCGCGACCGGATGGGCCCCAGGTTGCTCGCCGACTCACAGTTGCTCGCCGAGGCGGAGGGCAGGACGATCGGCGCCGCCGCGACCCTCGCACTCCAGGACCCGGTCGGGATCGACGTGACCGCGTGGAACCCGCTGCCGGAGGGGGTGTCGAACGCCTCGCTGCCGATGTTCTACGCGCTGATCGTGATCCTCGCGGGCTTCACCGGGGCGATGATCATCTCCGCCGTGCTCGACGCCCGGCTCGGGTTCATCCCCCTGGAGATCGGACCTCTGGCGCTGCACGTGCACGTGGCCCCGTTCGGCCGGCTCCAGACGCTGGCCCGCAAGTGGGTGGTCACACTCGTGACGGCCCCGCTCGTGTCCGGGCTCTGCCTTCTCGTCGCCCACATCATCGGGGTCACCGGGTACGACCCGTGGCACATGTTCTGGTTCTCGAACCTCGTGATCGTCGCGGTGGGGGTGTGTGCACACACGATCATCGCGGCGATCGGGAACGCCGGGCTGTTGGTCAACCTGGTCGTGTTCGTGGTGCTGGGGATACCGACGTCGGGCGGAGCCACCCCGACGCAGATGCTGCCGCAGGTGTTCGTCGCGATCGGCAACCTCCAGCCGATGCACCAGGCCTACCTCGGACTGCGGTCGATCATGTTCTTCGACTCGAGCTGGGACGCGGGCCTGGGGCACGCGGTGTGGGTCCTCGGCGGCTGGGCGGTGGCCGGACTGCTCGCGGGGGTGGCGGTCACCCTCGCCTACGAGCGCATGGGGCTGCGCCGCCAGGCCGTCGCCGACCGTGTTCCGGCGGGC
>NZ_JAALED010000489.1:0-1798 GCF_014145155.1 Dietzia sp. B19
TGGGGCCATGGGCGGGGCCACTCCGATTGCTCCCAGTGCCTCGCCACCTCAGGCCTCCATCTTGGAGATCGGCCAGGGTGTGTCCGGCCCGATCACGCGCTTGTGACTCGCGAACTCGGGGCGGACGTGCTCCACGCCATCGACCTCCTTGATGTCGAGCGCCCCTGGCATGTGCGCCAAATCCGGCCTGAACTGCAAGCCGTGGCTGTATTCATCGAAGGACTGTCCGCCGTCGCCAACCGAGTCGGTCGAGGGGAGCCAGACCTCGCCTCTCCGGATCAGACCCGGACATGGACTCAGCGTGCAATCCCAGTCTTCGTCCTTATCGACGTGCACTGAGTACCAACCGACCGGCAGGGGCCGGAAGTCATAGTCGTTGTTGTGTTCGGTCATGCTGATCGCCTCCTGGGCGTCGTTGGTGTCGGCCCCGGGTGTCGTTCCGGAGCAGTGGGGATGTTGGCAATACAGCCCTTACGGGGGTCTTACGAACGCCCCCACCCTGTGGGTGGTGGGGGCGCGTAAGGCTGGCCCCCGAAATATGGGCGACGACTGGCGAACCGTAAGGCATGCGTAAGGCTCTGACCTGCGGCGTAAGGCTGCGAAAGGCTGGCGTAAGGCTGAGCGTAAGACCCCCTCGCTAGCCTTACGCTGACCCCTTACGCGCCTCTTACGCACCCACTCCGCGAGATGCCCCGCGTAAGGCTGTACGGCGGTCACTTCTCGGCCTCCTGTGCGACCAGTCGGACGACTTTCTCCGTCCCCCCGGGACGCCCGGTGAGGCGTTCGTCGCTGGCAACCCGGCCCTGGCCTTCGAGGTTGCCCACCCAGCGGTGCACCTTCGACCGAACACGGCCGAACTCCTCGCCTTCGACGCCCGGGAACAGGCGCTCGGTCAGCTGGCGGACCGTCGCCTCGCCGAGGGCCTCCAGCGCCCCCACGAGGTCTTCGGGTTTAGCCTCTCCTGACCCCTGCACCGGATGGTCGCCCGCGATCACGTGGCACAGCGGGTCCAGGCGTCGTTGGATAACGAGGCACTCGGGGTGGTGGTTCGAGCGCTGGTTCTCCCGCTTAAGTTTCAACCGGTCGCCGACGTAGGTGTCCAACAGCCAGATGGCGTCCACGTCGTCCGACTTCGCGCTGGATCCTCGGGCACCCTTCGAAGTGTCCTTGCCCAGGTGGTCCAGCCGGACGACCGTAGTGCCGTCCCGCTTCAACGGCAGCACCGCGTGACGGTAGAACGCCTGGTAGGTGTTGGCCTCGTTCTCGTCGCCGTCCACCACCCGAGACAGGGTGTCGATCACGACCAGATCGGCCCCGAAGAACCGAGCGGCCGCGTGAACCTGCCGACCGCCCTCCGGGGTGTCCAGGGCCGACAGGTTGGGGAATGACAGGTAGGGAAGCCGGTGCCGGAAGTCGCGTGCCGAGTACCCCAGATCCCGCACCCGGTCCGCGAGGTCGGTCTCGGTGTTCTCCATGTCGATGTACAGCACAGTCACCGGATCGCGAGGCGGCTGGCCCAGCGCCGACCGACCGGTGGCGAGTGCGCAGGCGATGTCGAGGAGCAGTAGCGACTTACCGACCTTCGCCGAGGCGACCACCGCGTATGAGGCCCCCGACAGGAAGACCGAGGGGACCAACCAGTCCGGCTCCTCGGGCGTGTTCTCCAGGACCTCGACCCAATCGAGCGGCACCAGGTGCTCCGAGACCCAAGCAAGAATGTCGGCGTCCCGCTCCAGGGCGCTCTGGATCTCTGCGGGCAGCACCGGCATCACGCCACCGCCTGTCCGTCGCGGGCGAC
>NZ_JAALED010000490.1:0-3311 GCF_014145155.1 Dietzia sp. B19
AGGCCCGGTCGGGCTAGTCGACGGTGATCTCGCCCATCGTTCCCCACTCCTCGCCGTCGACCGTGGTGTTGATGATCCGCGGGGTGCGCTGGAGGTACTGCGCGGCGGAGCCGGTGAACTCCCTGAAGTGGGCCGACCCGACGTGCTCGGCCGGCGCGTCCCCGTCGCGGAACGCCTCGCAGAGCAGGAACGTGGTCTCCGCGTCGGACGAGCGGTACCAGTCGAACCACAGGTTGCCGGGCTCCGCCCTGGTGGCCTCGGTGAAGTCGCGGGTGATCTCGAGCCATGAGTCCGCGAACTCGGGCTTGACGTCGAATCTCACGTTGATGAGCATCATGGCCCCATCCTGCCCGGGCCGGCGCGACTTCGTCGAGGGCTGCGCCCCCGCACCCGCTGCCCCCGCACCCGCTGCCCCCGCGCCCGATACCGAGGTGACTCGACCCGGAAAGCCGAACGGGCCTACCCTGTACCGGGTGACCATCGAGCTGAGCATCGAGAACCCCTGCGTCCCGCAGACGGAGGCCGACTCCTCCGTCCGCGCGGTCTGGGACCGGCTGTCCGTGGACGCCACGCAGAGTCGCGACGAACCCCTCATCGCCGGCCTGGTCCTGGATCTCGTCGACGGATGCGACGACCTGGGCGAATCCCTCGCGAGGCTCGCCGCCTCACGCATCGCGACCCCCGAGATCGGCCGGCACGTCCTGGAGAAGGAGATCAGGGCGATCCTGGTCGAGCACCCGCACGTCCTGGAGGCGGTCGCGGCCGACCTCGTGGTGAGCTTCGAGCGTAACCCGGCCTATCCCAACTACCTGGTTCCCTACCTGTTCGCCAAGGGATTCCTCGGGCTCCAGATCCACCGCGTCGCGCACGAGATGTGGAACTCGGGACGGGTCATGGCGGCCTCGTTCCTCCAGAGCCGGGTGTCCGAGGTCTTCGCCATGGACATCCACCCGGCCGCGCGCGTGGGCTCCGGGATCCTCGTGGACCACGCCACCGGCATCGTGGTGGGCGAGACCTGCGTGATCGGGGACGGCGTCTCGATACTCCAGGGCGTCACCCTCGGCGGGACGGGGAACGAGGACGGCGACCGCCACCCCAAGATCGGTTCGGGGGTGCTGCTGTCGGCCGGGTCGATCGTGCTGGGCAATGTTCACGTGGGCGAGTGCTCGCGGGTGGCCGCCGGTTCGGTGGTGCTCGACCAGGTCCCGCCGCACACGACCGTCGCCGGGGTGCCCGCCAGGGTGGTGCGGCGTCACGCCGACTCGTTGGTCCCCGCCGAGCAGATGGACCAGGAGATCGACCCGGGCGCCGAGTAGGCGTCGCGGGCCACGCGATCGAACGGGACACGGGCGGAGGGCACTGTATGCGGGTACTCGTTGTCGACGACGAACCTGCGCTCCTCGAGAGCGTGCGGCGCGGCCTCGCCGCCGGCGGATGGGCGGTCGAGACGGCCCCGGACGGGGAGATCGGACTCGAGATGGCCGCCGACGGGGACTTCGACGTGGTGGTCCTCGACATCATGATGCCGCGGCGAAGTGGTTACGAGGTGGTGCGCGAGATGCGGCGCCGTGAGATCTGGACCCCCGTGCTCATGCTCACCGCGAAGGACGGCGAGTACGACGAGGCGGACGCGTTCGACCTGGGCGCCGACGACTACCTGGTCAAACCGTTCTCGTTCGTGGTCCTGGAAGCCAGGCTCAGGGCGCTGGTCAGGCGGGGCGCCCCCGAGCGGCCCGTCTCGTTCGTCGCCGGTGACCTCGAGGTCGATCCCGCCGCGCGGGAGGTGCGGCGGGGAGGTGAGCGGATCCCGGTGACGGCGCGGGAGTACGCGGTCCTGGAGTACCTGATCCGGAACCGCAACCAGGTGGTGTCCAAACCCCAGATCCTGCGGGCGGTGTGGGATGCCGCGTACGACGGGGACGACAACATCGTCGAGGTCTACGTGGGCTACCTGCGTCGCAAGATCGACACGCCCTTCGGTGCACGAGCGATCGAGACCGTGCGCGGACAGGGCTACCGACTGGTCGACAGCGAGATAGCGGGGGCCGGGGGCTGACGCCCCGACACCCCGCCGCTCCGGCACCGACACTCTCCTCCTGTCCGCGTCACCGGACCCGCGGGTGATCCACTCCGCTCACTCGGTCAGCGAGAGCGCCTGACGGTAGGTGAGCTTGCCGCCCGTCTGCATGATCGACCGTCGGTAGACCCGTTCCGCGACCACCATCACGGCCCCCGCGACGACCAGGGTGATCACCGCCGCGATGACCGGCTCCCACCACTCGGCCGTGCCCTCGACCAGGCGGATCGGCATCGTCACCGTCGACATGATCGGCACGTACGAGCCGATCACCTGCCAGGTGCCCTGGAGGAACAGTCCCGCGAAGGACGCGATCATGATCAGCGTGAGCAGGGGGGACGAGGTGGACTGGACGTCCTCCGCCCGCGTGGCCAACGCGCCGGCCACGGCGAACAGGCACGCCAGTGCGACGAAACCGATGACGAAGAGCACCAGGTACCAGCCCGCAGCGCCGGCCACCGAGGGCAGGAGCGCGGAATACTCGGTGAACGTCAGGCCGATCAGTCCGATGGCCACGAAGATCGCCATCTGGCCCAACGCGAGCACCGTGGCGCCGACGACCTTCCCGACGAGGAGTTGGCGCAACGGGATGGCGGCGGCGAGGATCTCGACGATCCGCGACTGCTTCTCCTCGACGACGCTGTTGGCGATGGCGTACCCGAAGAGGATCGCCGCCATGTAGAACAGGAAGACGAAGACGAACCCGGCGATCAGCTGGACGCCCTCGTTGGCCGCCCCGTCGGGATCGAGCAGGCGCTCCTGCACGACGGAACCGGCGGTGAGCTCCTCGACGGAGACGTCCGCGGTGGCGGCATTGCGCTCGAGAGCGTCGGCCGCGACCACGGAACCCACCGCGGCGGCGATGTCGGAGTCGACCCCGTCCGACCCGACGAGCGTCCACGCGCCCGGTTCACCGAGCAGAGCGGCGTCGGCGTCTCCCTCCCGCACCGCACGTTCGGCGGCGTCGGGGTCGGCGACCTCGACGACGGACAGCTCGATCGTGGAACCGGCCACCGGCGGCGAGTCTGACCCGGCACCCTGGTCGGCGCCTCCGCCGTTGGCGGCCGACCCGGCACCGGCGGCCTGCACGATGGCCGCGGCGTCGTTCGAGGCGACGGCCACGGTCTTCTCGCCGTCGCGCCCGCCGAGGAGGAACGACAGGCCGAAGGCGACGACGAAGATCGCGATCGTGGTGAGGGTGGAGATGATGAAGTTGCGGTCGCGGAGCTTGACA
>NZ_JAALED010000490.1:3558-5680 GCF_014145155.1 Dietzia sp. B19
CGTCGACGTCGACGACGTGGACCCCCGGCAGCCCCCGGACCCACCCGGCGTCGGTGCCGACGACGAGGCGGTGCAGGACGCGCCCCCGTCGGCGGAGGTCGTCCACCGTCCCGCGGGCGACGACCCGCCCGCGCGCCAGGACGACGAGGTGGTCGCAGAGCCGTTCCACCAGGTCGAGCTGATGCGAGGAGAACAGCACGGGCACACCCTGGCTGGTGTACTCGCGCAGCAGGTCGACCATCGAGTCGACGGCGACCGGGTCGAGACCCGAGAAGGGTTCGTCGAGGACGAGCAGTTCCGGTCCGCCGATGACCGCCGCGACGATCTGGACGCGCTGCTGATTGCCCAGTGACAGCGATTCGAGCTTGTCCGCCGTGCGGTCGCCGAGCCCGAACCGCCCGAGCAGCTCGGTCGCCGAGCGTCGTGCCCCCTCCGGACTGCGCCCCTGGAGTCTGCCGAGGTAGACGAGTTGGTCGAGGATCGGCTGCTTGGGATACAGCCCGCGTTCCTCGGGCATGTACCCGAAGGTGCGACGATCCGCGACGGTCACCTCCCGGCCACGCCATGTGACCGTGCCGGCGGAGGGCTGCAGCACGCCCATGATCATCCGCATGGTGGTGGTCTTCCCGGCGCCGTTGCCGCCGACGAAGCCGGTCATCGCCCCTCGCGGGACCTCGAATCCGACATCGTCCACGGCGAGGGTCTCCCCGAAGCGTCGGGTGAGCCCGTCGAGTTCCAGCATGGTGTCCTCCCTGGTGTCCTGTACCGGGTCCACGCTATGGCCGACGGGTGGCCCGGCGGATCAGCCGGGAGGATGACATCTCCGGGGTCGGTCGGACGGGTCTCCCCCTCAGGGGGGAGACGGTCGGCGGACGGCCGCCGGGGGCGTCGCGGTCATTCGCCGGGCTGGACGAGACCGGCCTCGTAGGCCAGGACGACCGCCTGGACGCGGTCGCGGAGGTGGAGTTTGGACAGGCACGCCGACACGTGGGTCTTGACCGTGGCCTCGCCCACGACCAGCGTCCGCGCGATCTCCGCGTTGGACAACCCCCGCGCGACCAGACGCAGGACCTCGGTCTCCCGGGCCGTGAGCAGGTCCAGGGAGGGCGGACGAGATCCTGCGCCGGCGGGGGTGGGGGCGCGGCCATCCGACGGGACAGGAGTGGTCAGTCTCTCGATGACCCGACGCGTGACCTCGGGCGCGAGCAGCGCGTGACCGTGGCCCACGGCCCGGACCCCGTCGACCAGGTCCTCCGGGTCGGAGTTCTTGAGCAGGAATCCGCTCGCCCCGGCCCGCAGTGCGTCGAACAGGTAGTCGTCCCGGTCGAACGTGGTGAGGATCAGGACCTTGGACAGGTCCTCTGCGGTGATGAGCCGCGTCGCCTCGATGCCGTCGGTGCCCGGCATCTGCACGTCCATCAACACCACGTCGGGGCGCAGCCGCCGGCACATCTCGACCGCCTCCGCGCCGTCGGCGGCGTCGCCGATCACCTCCAGGTCCGGTTCCACGCCGAGCATCATCGAGAATCCGGAGCGCATGAGCGCCTGGTCGTCCACCACGAGGATCCGCAGGACCGCGGTGGAGTCCTCGCCCACCGCGGAATCGGGTCCCGCCGAGTTGTCGCTCATTCCCGGTCGGCGTCCACGTCGGGGCGGTAGGGCAGACGCACCCGCACCCGGTAGCCGCCGGTCACCCGGGGGCCGATCTCGCACTCGCCGCCGTGGGAGCGCACCCGTTCGCGCATGCCCAGCAGTCCCAGTCCGCTCCCCGAGGTCCCCGCCCGGGGGCGTCCGGCGTCGGTGATCTCCACCTCCGCGTACGGGTTCCCGCCCGGGTTCTCGCCGGTGCGCAGGACCACTCCCGCGCGGTCGGCGGTGGAGTGTCGCCGGACGTTGGCCAGTGCCTCCTGCGCGGTGCGGTACAGGGACAGACCGACGATCGGCGGGACCTCCTCGAGCGGGTGGCCCGTGCCGGTGACCACCGAGACGCTGGTGGAGAAGTCGGCTGAGTCGTGGGAGGCGGCCAGCCGCTCGATGTCGGTGACCCCGTGTCCCGCGGAGCGGGAGGGATCGCCGGTGGAGGCCGGGTCGCCGGCGGGGGCCGGGTCGCCGGCGGGGGCCG
>NZ_JAALED010000491.1:0-5493 GCF_014145155.1 Dietzia sp. B19
GGAGCACCCCGCCCGGGGTCGTGCGACCGCCTCCCACCACGAGCACCCGGCCCCGGCTCTCCTTGCCGCCGCCCGGCGCGGGAAGAGCCCAGCCCCGCAGACGGTGGGAGGTCAGGACGATCTCCTTCTCCGACGGACCGCCGTTCACCGGCCGTCCTCGTCCGCCGCGGATCCCTCGCGGGTCGTCGGTGCCGCGGCCCGCTCCACGGCCGTGGTGTCGGCGTACCGCTCGAGTTCCAGCGCCGCGCCGCCGTGCCGGTACGTGGTGACCGAGCAGTTGGGTAGGGGGTCCGCCCGGTCCACGTGGAGGATGTCCTGCTCGGCCATCTGCTCCAGCGCCACCCGGAACCCCATGATCACCGCCTGGTGGCTGAAGACGCACAACCGTTCACCGGCGTACTGCTGGCGCAGGTCGGTGAGCAGGTAACGCACGCGGAGGACCACGTCCGTCCAGCTCTCACCGCCCGGGGGCCGGTAGTAGAACTTCCCGATCCGGTCGCGCCGCTCCGCCTCCTCCGGGAAGCGGTCACGGATACCGTGTCCGGTGAATCCGTCCAGGATCCCGAGGTCACGCTCGCGCAGCCGCTCGTCGGTGAGGAGAGTGGCGTCCAGGCGGGCGGCCTCCAGCGCGGCGGCGGCGGTGTCCGCCGCGCGTCGGTACGGGGAGGTCAACCACACCGTGGGTCGGTGCTCCTCCGGCAGGTCGGCGAGCCACGCGCCGACCGCCGACGCCTGCGTGAACCCGGTATCCGACAGGGGTGTGTCGGCGTCCCGGTAGTCCAGGTCGAGGCGGTGCGCCCCGGCGGCCCGGGCCTCGTCGTCGGCGATGTTCCCCACGCTCTGCCCGTGGCGGACGAGCAGGAGTCGGGACAGTTCGGTCATATCCGCAACCTACCCATCCGCATCCCGCCCGTCCCCGGACTCACGGCGTGAGGACGATCTTCACGGCCCCGTCCTGCTTCTTCTGGAAGATCTCGTAAGCGTGGGGGGCGTCCGACAGTGGGAGCCGGTGCGTGGCGAAGTCGTCCACGCCCAGCGGGTCGGCATCGGTGAGCAGCGGCATGATGTCCGGCACCCAGCGCTTGACGTTGGCCTGCCCCATCTTGAGCGTGAGCTGCTTGTCGAACATCGTCAGCATCGGCAACGGGTCGGCGACGCCGCCGTACACGCCGGACAGCGAGATGGTCCCACCGCGGCGCACGATGTCGATGGCGGAGTAGAACGCGGCGAGCCTGTCGACTCCCGAGTGCTCCATCATCTTCTTGCCCAGGAACTTCGGGAGCATCCCCACGGCCGCGTGGGCCGCCGTGGCGACGGGGGACCCGTGTGCCTCCATCCCCACCGCGTCGATCACGGAGTCCGGCCCGCGGCCGTCGGTCATGTCGCGGATCACGTCGCCCAGCTCACCGGGGAGCTCGGAGGGGTCGAGAACCTCGACACCCCGGTGCGCCTGCCGGGCCCGGCGCTCCGCGACCGGGTCCACTCCGATGACGCGGTGCCCGCGGTGGGCGGCGATCCGGGCGGCCATGTCGCCGATCGGTCCCAACCCCAGGACGACGACCGTCCCGCCGTCGGGGATCTGCGCGTACTCGACCGCCTGCCAGGCCGTCGGCAGCACGTCGGACAGGTACAGGTACCGGTCGTCGGTGTGCTCGTGCGGCACCTGGATGGTGGTGTTCTGGGCCTGCGGGACCCTCAGGTACTCGGCCTGACCGCCCGAGACGCTGCCGTACAGCTCGGAGTACCCGAACAGTGCCGCGCCCATACCCTGGTCACGGACCTGGGTGGTCTCGCACTGGGTATTGAGGCCCTTGTCACACATGTAGCAGTGGCCGCACGAGATCTGGAACGGCATCACCACGCGGTCGCCGGGTTTCAGGTCGGTGAGACCGGACCCCACCTCCTCGACGATCCCCATCGGCTCGTGGCCGAGGATGTCGCCCTCGTTCATGAACGGCCCGAGCACCTCGTACAGGTGTAGGTCGGATCCGCAGATGTTCGTGCTGGTGATCCTGACGATCGCGTCGGTGGGATCCTCGATCCTGGGATCGGGTACCTCGTCCACGCGGACGTCGCGCTTGCCGTGCCAGGTGACCGCCTTCATGGCAGGCTCCTCTCGCTGGTCGTGTCATGCGCGCTCACGCATATCACCGACGCTACGAGGCCGCGGGAGTCGACGCATCCGGTCGCCCGAGGAGGTAGACCTGAGTGGTGACCGATCTCCGCCAACCCCGCGTGGTGATCATCGGCGCGGGGGTCGCGGGGATAGCCGCCGCGCACACGTTCATGCGGGCCGGGCTGACCGACGTGACGATCTGCGAGAAGGGCACCGACGTCGGCGGGGTGTGGCACTGGAACCGTTATCCGGGTCTGACCTGCGACGTTCCCTCCCAGCTCTACCAGTTCGGGTTCGCCCCCAAGGCCGACTGGTCACACGTCTGGGCATCGGGGGAGGAGATCCAGCGGTACCACCGGGACGTGGTGGACCGGGTCGGTCTGAACGCCTGGCTGCGGCTCGGGACCGAGGTGACGGACGCCGTGTACGACGACGAGTCCGCCACCTGGACGGTGACGACGGCAGCGGGGGAGGTCCTGCACGCGGACTTCGTGGTGTGCGCGACCGGGGTGCTGCATCACCCGTACGTGCCCGATATCGACGGGCTCGACTCGTTCGCCGGACCGGTCGTCCACACCGCCCGCTGGGATCCCGGGCTGGAGACCGGCGGGTCCCGGGTGGCGGTGATCGGCTCCGGTTCCACGGGAGTGCAGATCGTGTCCGCCCTGCAGCCGGAGGCGTCACGGCTTCTGCACTTCGCCCGATCCCCGCAGTGGATCCTGTGGGCGCCGATGACTGTGCGGCAGCCCGCACCGCTCACCGCCCTGCTCCGTCGGTCACCCGGATCGCAGCGGAGGATGTACGCGACGGCCCTGTGGGCCTCGGGGATCCTGGCGGACGTGGTCCTCAAGCCGACCTGGCGGCGTCGCGCGGTGCAGGCCTACGCCCGCGTGAGTCTCCGTCGGCAGGTCCGCGATCGTCGGCTCCGGGAGGCGTTGACCCCGGACTACGAACCACTGTGCAAGCGCCAGGTGGTCTCGGGTACCTACTACCGCGCAATCACCGCCCCCAACGCGGAGTTGGTCACGGGTCCGATCTCCGAGGTGACGCCCACCGGCATCCGTACCGGCGACGGTGTCCACCACGAGGTCGACGTGATCGTGCTGGCCACGGGTTTCCGAACCCACGAGTACATGCGGCCCATGCGGATCACCGGCCGCGACGGCCTGAGTCTCGATGAGGCCTGGGCCGCAGGTCCGCGCGCATACCGGATGACCGCGATCCCGGGATTCCCCAATCTCTTCACCGTCCTCGGCCCCAACTCGCCGACCGGATCGATCCCACTGCAGTTCTCGGCAGAGCTCACCTCGCGTTACATCGCGCAGTGGATCGAGCGATGGCGGCTCGGCGAGCCCGACGCGGTCGAGGTGACCGAGCGGGCGACCGCCGAGTTCTCCCGCGCGGTGGGTGCGGCGATGGGACCGACGGTGTGGAACACCGGGTGCACGTCCTGGTACCAGACCGCCGGCGGTGAGATCGATCTCTGGCCCTTCGACCGGAAGCGGATGGGGGAGATGCTCGACCACCCCGACGAGCAGGACTTCACGACGGTCCTGCTCGGCTCCTGAGAATGCGGTGCGTCCCGGCGGCTCACCGCAGGATGAGTGGGATGTGCTGCTCTGCCGCGGTATTGGCCCCGTGATGACCGAGGAGGCCCGACTCCATCTTCTCGTGGTGGGTGCGGGCGAGGATGACGCCGCCGGTGGCGACCGCGACGACGTGACCCAGACGGTCCGCATGTTCCCGGCCCGGCCCGAACAACTGCTCGTCCAGCGCCTGTTCCCGGCTCAGCACCCGCGCGTGCCCCGCCAACTCCTCGCGCCAGGCGGCCAACACCGCCGACTCCGACCCGGCCCGTGCGTGCACGTGCCGTACCCGGGCCTCGCCTGCGACCGCCTCGACGTCCGCGAGGAGCGACGGGGTGGCATCGATATCGATCACGGTCTCCGCGGCCACCATGCCGTGGTCGGCGGTGACGAGCATCCCGCAGTCGGGGGGCAGATCCGTCGCCAGGTCGGCGACGAAGGCGTCCACCTCGCGCAACGACTGGATCCACTCCGGGGAGCCCGGACCGTGGATGTGCCCGATGAGATCGAGGTCTCCGAAGTAGGAATAGACGAACCGTCTGGACGTCGAGGGAGCGGCGACGACACCGAGTATCGCCTCGCGGATCTCCTGCAGTGAGATCGCCGGGCGGTACTCGCCCTCCGCCCGGAACGCGGCGCGGGTGAGTCCGGATGCCCGGAAGTCCTCGCGCATGACGTAGGTGACGTCGACCCCCTCCTCGGTGAGCAGTTCGAGCAGACTCGGCAGCACCTGCACCTCACGGGGAGGGAACCGGTCCAGTGCGGAGGGCCCCTCCGCCGACCCCGTGGTCCACCGGAGCGAGTTGAAGACGGTAGGTGTCTCTGCACCCTCGTCCGGGAGCGCGAAGCTGTACCCGACGATCCCGTGGCGGGAACACGGCGCTCCCACCGCCAGGCTGGTCAGACTCGTGGCCGTGGTGGCGGGGAACCCCGCGGAGATCATCCGCGTGGTCATCGCCGAGAGGGTGGGGGCGACGTCGGCGTGCTGCCGGATGAGCTCGGCGCCGAGGCCGTCGACCAGGACGAGCACCGCATCCCGCGCGGGCGGGAGAGCCAGTGGGTTGCGGAGGTCAAGGCCCAGCGAGGCGGCGATCGACGGCATGACGTCTGCCAGCGAATGGTCGGCGGGGGTGGTCGGGATCCCGGTCATGGCTCCACTCTCCCTCATCGCGCCCGCGAACGGTGCGGACCGGCGCCGGGCGGGCGGACGGCATCAGGGCGGAGGTTGTGACGCGACGACGTGGTGGTCGTGACGTGTCGACGGGGTGGTCGTGACGTAACACCGCCCCGCTCGTGACGTATATGTGATGGACTCAAGAATCCTTAACTCATCGTGGGGCTCGCGCCCCCGTCATGCTCGGAGATCACTGTGACCAGATCCATCGCCTGCGCCGGTGCGCTGGCCGCCGCACTTCTCGTCTTCTCGACCGGCGCCGCCGCAGCCCAGAGCGCAGACGGCCTGTCGTCGGGCGCCCTCGACTCGTCGTCGCTCACCGGGTCCGCCGGAACGGGCACCGATGCGGACACCGGCGGCGGCCTCGGCTCCGCCGGCGACCTGCTTCCGGCCTCCGTCACCGGTTCGCTGCCCGGTTACACCTCCGGTCCGGTCGGTTCCGTCGCCAGCGCCGTCTGTGGCGTCGGCACCGTGGCCGGCACGGCGGCCAACCTGGCGGGCATCCCGCTGCCGCCCATCGGGGTCGTGTGCATGGTCGTCAAGCCCGTCGCGGAGTCCGTCGACTTCCTGATGCGCGGGGACGTCCCGGGGTCGGTCGACGCCGTCATCGGCGGGGA
>NZ_JAALED010000491.1:5546-7467 GCF_014145155.1 Dietzia sp. B19
TCGCTGGCCGGAGCCGTCAACACGGACTCGGCGACCGACGCCGTGGAGGGCTCGCTGGGCGAGGAGCGGCTCGGCTCGATCACCGGGTCCTCGGTGTCGCCCGAGGGTTCGCCGGAGACCGCTCCGGTGAACTGAGCCGGATCAGCGTTGCCCGCGCCCGAAGGCGTGCGGCTCGACCGGTCGCTGCGCGCTGGGGAGCCCGGCCACCACGAGTCGGTAGGACTCCGTGACCAACTCCTCGACCACGTCGGGGCCGAGGCTCCCCCCGGGGTGCAGTGAGATCCAGTGCCTCTTGTCCATGTGGTAGCCGGGGGTGATGTCGGCGTGCGCGTCACGGAGGGCGAGGCCGTCCGAGGGTGATGCCTTGATCACCACGAGGGGCTCGTCGTCGACAACGGTGTGGATCATGAACACCTTGCCGCGGACCTTGTAGACGTCGACGTCCGGCCCGAACGGGAACTCCAGGGTCGACGCCGGTAGTTCGCGTGCCCGCATCGCCGCACATTTCTGGAGTTCCCGCCCGTTCATCCCAGTGACGCTACGACACGCTGCGGGCTCCGTCATCGAGAAGAGCGTTCCGCACACCTGCTTCTCGGCCGACGTGTTCGGAACGCTCTTCGCGACCCGCGCGACCCGCGGGGTCGGTCGGGCTCGATGCGAGGGGATTGGCGAGGGTGCCCGCGAACTGCAGCGATCCCGCCTGATCGGTCAGATCCACCATCTGCCGGGTGTCGCGCAACTGCAGGCGGTTGAGGCACGAGTGTTTGAACCGCGGCGCGAACAGCGCCTGCCAGGTCGCCTCGTCGACCTCAGTCCGGTCGACGTCGATGTCGATGTCGCCGTCGCCGTCGCCGTCGCCGGCCAGCGCCAGCAGGCACCGGCGGGTCTCGTCCCAGAACTCCGTTGCCGGCAGGACCCCGGACTCGTCGAGGATCGCGGCGAGGTGACGCAGTACCCCGTCCATCACGTCGGTGTGGATGCTCAACGCGGCCGTCTCGGCGTCCACGAGGTGCCGGATCCGCTCGATCCCCTCGGGCAGCGGTCGGTCGGTCACCACGGCCACCTCCTCGCCGATGTCCTTGAACAGCACCCGGCGCGGCAGGTTGTCCGGGCCGATCACCACGATCACGTTCTCACCGTGGGGCATGAACACCAACCCGTGCGCGAGCAGACAGCGGGCCACCGGCAGAACGTAGGCGTCGAGCAGCGCGCGGAGCCACGTGCGGGCGTCCGCCCCTGACCGCTCCAGGTGTTCGACGACGAGGGGGCACCCGTGGAGGTCGACGTGCAGTAGTGAGGCCAGCGTGAAGGCCCGCTCGCCCTCCGCCAGTCGCGGCACCGGGCTCTCACGCCACAGGGCGGCGATCATCTTGGTGTGCGGCCCCTCGTCCGAGACGCCGGACTCCGCTGCGCGGTGGTAGGCGTCGCCTGTGTACCCCACGGCGGCGACCTCGCGCAGGACTCCGAAGTCGAGTGCCCGGAGCACGGGATCCCCGGCCACCAGACCGGCCACCCAGTCGTTGACCGCCGGGGTGTCACGCATGTACCGAGGAGACAGTCCGCGGGTGAAGCCCATGTTCTGCACCGCCAGTGCCGTCTTGACGTACCCGCGCTCGGGACGGGTCACGTCGAAGAACGTGCGTACGGACTGCTGCGGGCGGTACTCACTGCGGGACTCGCCCAGGTGGATGAGGTCGCGGCGGGCCAGGTCGGGGCCGAACGCCACGGCGATCTTGTGCTCCCACTGCCACGGGTGGACGGGAATGAGGCGGTACCCGTCCGGATCGAGGCCCAGCTCCCGAAGTCGTGTGTCGCACCGGTCGAGGTCGTCACCGTCGAACTCCCGACGGTAGTGCTCGTTCTCCTCCAGTCCGGTCACGGTGGCGAGGTGGCTGAGTTCACGGCGGGCGGCGAGCCACAC
>NZ_JAALED010000491.1:7513-12952 GCF_014145155.1 Dietzia sp. B19
GGAGCCTCCGGGGTGTAGCGGTGTCGGTCGGTCAGCCCTAGTCCGATGCGCCCGTTGTTGGCCACGAAGCCCGGGTGCCCCTCGGTCATCGCGGCCTCGACCTCCTGCAGGTCGGCACCGGCCAGTTCCTGCACGGGGCGGGCGCGGTGGTGCAGACAGAACGCGGCGGACCCGAGGGTCGCGGCGATCTCCTCCAGATAGACGCCCACGAGTGACGCGGGGATACCGAGCACCGGGGCCAGCGCGGTGATGAGGGCCGGGGCGTCGGGTTCGACCGGCTCGCCGGCGACCTCCCGGCGCAGCGAACCCTCGTCCACCACCCAGTGCTCCAGGGGCAGCACCCGCCCGCGGAACAGCCACCTCTCCTCAGCCGCGCGCACCTCGTACACGTCCGGGTCCGCGGTGGGCTGAGGCGAGACGAGTCGCTCGTGGGAGAACTCGGCCAGGGCCTTGGCGCACAGGTGACGGTGGGCCCGCCGCATCGCGTGACCGGTGAGGTGCGCGTGGGGCACGGCACCGGCCGACGGGGATGACGACGACACGGCCCGTGTGGTCCGGCCGATCTCGGAGGCCCGGAAGTCCTCGACGTCGCAGAAGGAGAGCAGGGCGGTCTTGTCGGCGAGTTCCACCGCCCCGCCCTCCCGGAAGCCGGCACGGGCGTTGAGTCGGTGCACGGCGGTGTTGCGGATGTCCGGCTCCACCACCACGCGTCGGGCGCCCAGCGGACCGAAGGCGGTCTCGCAGATCGCGCCGATCACGGCGGCCGTGGTGCCAGGCACGGGCGTCCGCGAGGGGGCGACCAGCAGGTGCATACCCAGGTCCCCGGGTTCGTGCGGGTACGAGCCGTCGAGCTCGACCGCGGCCGGGTCGTAGTACACCGCCAACCCCACTCGCAGTCCGTCGATACGCACCATGTGGACCTGCCGGTGTGGGCTGCTCTGCCAGTCGCGGAAGAACGCCGAGATCTGTTCGGGCGCCATGTGCCGCATGCCCCAGTACGCCGACCCGGGGTGCGAGAGCCAGGCGTGGAGGGTCCCGACGGTATCGGCGTCCGTGGAGAGGGAAGAGAGCGAGACGAGCCCGGCGGGGGTACTGACGGTGTGATGGTTCATCGGGCCTCCTGGGCCTGCTGGTCGGCGGGGGAGTGGCGCACGGCGGACGTCCCGGCTCGGGTCGGATCGGTCTCCCGGGTGGGGCAGGACTCGCCGGCCGGGGCGCCGAACCGCTGGAACGCGATGCGTGATTCGACGGGGTAGACCTCGCGACCGGTGACGGACCGCAGGATGAGGCTGTTGCGCATCGCCCCCATCCCCAGGTCCGGGGCGCTGAGCCCGTGGGTGTGCTCCTCGGCGTTCTGGACATGGACACGCCGATGGGCCAGGTCGATGGTGTGGTCGCGGGCCACGCGGTAGCGACGGGGCCTGCCCTCGCCGGCCCGCCCGGGTCCGGGGTCCTCCCAGTCGATCTCCGAGGCGATCCCGTCGAGGAACCGCGGAGCGGTGGCGGAGTAACCGGTGGCCATCACCAGACCGTCCGTGTGGTGTTGCCAGGCCCGGCCGGTGTCGTTGCAGTGCAGGTCCAGGCGGATCCCCGACTCGTCGACGGTGGCCCCGTCCAGGGCGGTCGCGGCCACCAGCAACCCGGTGTCCAGTCCGTGGGCGGACCGGCGGTAGAGAAGATCGTGGATCTCGTTGATCAACTCGGCGTCGATGCCCTTGTAGAGGGACCGTTGCTCGCGCAGCAACCGGTCCCGGGTGCCGGCGTCGAGACCGTGGAAGTGGTCGATGTACTCCGGGGAGGTCATCTCCAGGGTGAGCCTGGTGTACTCCATGGGGAAGAACCGGGGGGACCGGGTGATCCAGTCCACGCGGGGGCCGGAGTGCCCGGACGTCGCCACCAGGTCGTGGAAGATCTCGGCGGCCGACTGGCCGCTGCCCACGACGGTCACCGAGTCCAACCCGAGCAGCTCCTCGCGCCGGTGCAGGTAGTCGGCAGCGTGCAGCGCGACCCGTCGGCCCGCGTGTGGGGAGGCGCCGTCGAGCGAGTCCGTGTCGACAGGCGACCACGGGGTGGTGCCGATCCCCAGTGCGAGGTGCCGGGCGCGGTAGGTCTCCGTGCCGTCGGAGGTGATCGCGGTGACCCGGTAGACGGGCCCGTCCTCGTCGTCGTCGGTCCCTCCGTTCCCCCCGTCCGGCCCGCGGCCGGCGCCCTGTGCCGCCTCGCGCCGGACGTCCACCGCCTGCCGTCCCCACCGGAGTCCACCCACCCGCTCGGAGGCCCAGCGACAGTACGCGTCGTACTCCGCGCGCAGGGGCTGGAAGTTCTCGCGGATGTAGAACGGATACAACCGGCCCACTTGTTTGAGATAGGACAGGAACGAGTACGGAGAGGTGGGGTCGGCCAGCGTGACCAGATCGGCGAGGAACGGCACCTGGATGGTCGCGTCGTCGAACATGAGTCCGTGGTGCCACGCGAAGCCCTCGCGGGAGTCGAGGAAGACGGCGTCGATCTCCAGCGGTTCGGCGAGGCACGCCAGCCCGAGGTTGAACGGACCGATGCCCACCCCCAGCAGGTCGTGGATCTTCCCGCTCATGACATCACCCCCGCGGTGGTGGCCTGGCGCATCCCCTCGGCCAGGTACCGGGCGGCCTCGCGGACGTCGGCGAGCACGGCCGCCACGTCCCGGTCGGACAGCTCCGGGTCCAGGATCGTGAGTTTGAGGCACGGTCTGCCGTCCACCACCGTCGCCGCGACCACCGACCGTCCCTCGGCGAACAGCGCGTCCCTGACGGGACGGACCAGGGCGTCGGACTCGTCGGGGTCACACCCCTCGGGCCGGGGGCGGAAGAGGACGGTCGACAGTGCCGGCCTGCGAACCAGCTCGAGGTCGGGCTCGGAGTCGATGGTCCGACCGATCCGCCGGGCCACGTCGATCGCGTCGTCGAGCATGCGGCCGATCCCGTCGGCGCCGAGTACGCGCAGCGTCATCCAGAGCTTCAACGCGTCGAAGCGGCGGGTGGTCTGCAGGGACTTGTCCACGGCGTGATCGTCACCGTCCGCGGGGTTGAGGTAGTCGGCGCTGACGGTGGAGTGGCGGAAGCCGGAGCCGTCCCGCAGGAGAAGAGCGGATGCGGCCACCGGCAGGAAGAAGGTCTTGTGGAAGTCGACGGTCACCGAGTCGGCCAGCCCGATCCCGTCGAGGAGATCGCGTCGGGTGGGGGAGACCAGCAACCCGCCGCCGTAGGCGGCGTCCACGTGCAACCAGACGTCGTGACGGCGACAGACCAGTCCGATCTCACGCAACGGGTCGATCGCGCCGTGGTCGGTGGTACCGGCCAGGGTGACGACGGCCGCGACCTCGTCACCGGCGTCCGCCACGGATGCCAGGGCGCGGTCGAGGGTGGCGGGGTCCATGCGGTCGCCGTCCCCGGGGAGGACGATCACCGCGTCCGGCGCCAGGCCGAGCAGACGCGCGGCCTTGACCACGCTGAGATGGGCGTGCTCGCCGGTGACGATCCGCAGTCGGGACAGACGGGCGCAACGGTCCGCGGGCGTGGTCCCCCCGGGGCCGGGGCGGGAGAGTCGATCCTCGCGAGCGGTGAACAGCCCCTGGAGGTTGGACTGCGATCCGCCGGTGGTGAAGACGCCGTCCGGCGTGACCCGGTCCGGCCGGTCGAACTCGATCAGGTCGGCGACCCAGTCGACGAGTCTCTGCTCGATCAGGCAGGCCGAGGTGCCCTGGTCCCACGTCTCCACCGCGGTGTTGACGGAGGTGGCGAGCGTCTCGGCGGCCAGCGCGGGGATCGTGACCGGACAGTTGAGGTGCGAGAGGTAGCGGGGGTGGTGGTACCCCACGGCGTGGTCGAGGTAGAGCGCACGCACCTCCACCAGGGCCTTGTCGAGCGTCCCCAGCGGGGTCGACAGATCCACCGCCGCGGTCTGTGACGCGAGATGCGCGGGCGATGCGGACGAGCGCGGGGTGGTACGACCGTCGAGGTATCGACCGACCTCGGCGGTCGCCGCGGCCAGGGCGGCGGCGTGGTCCTTCCTGCTCCGGTGGCTCAACAGGTGTTCGTTCACGGGTGCTCCGAACTGATCGGGGACGTAGGTACCGGCGAACGTTATGAGGGTAGGCTTGCCTTATCAACATTGGGGTGACATGAATCACGTTGTGCCCCAGGCGAAGTGGGAATGTGGGAGTACGGTCTTGCGTTTCGGCGCATCGTCGCTCTACTGTTGCCCCGATAAGGTAAGCCAAGCCTAAGCGGCTTTTATCCCATCGGAGACCCCATGAGTCCACTCACCGTCCGATCCCGTGTCCGTGCGGTCGACGCCCCCGATCGCGCACGGGTCGTGCTGCTCCTGGCCGCGCTCCTCGCGACACTGGCGGTGTTGGCCGGGTGCACGACGGGCTCGGTGGGTGGATCGCAGGACCCGGCCACGGCGACCGACGTCGAGCGCGACGGGGACTTCCCCCGCACCATCACCCACGCGTACGGGCAGACGGAGATCACCGAACCGCCCCAGCGGGTGGCCACGATCTCCTGGGTCAACGCGGATGTCTCGCTGGCGCTGGGAGTGGTTCCGGTGGGCATGCCGCGGAACTCGTTCGGCGGCAACGCCGGTGGATCCACCGACTGGTTCGACGCCGAACTGGAGTCGGTGGGCGGCGAGATGCCGGAGTTGTACTCGGAGACGGACGGCATCAACACCGAGGCCATCGCCGCGCTCCAGCCCGACGTCATCCTGGGTGCCTACTCCGGGATGACCGCCGAGGAGTACGAGACCCTGTCCAAGATCGCCCCCACCATCGCGATGCCCGAGGGTGACGTGGCCTTCGGTACGCCCTGGCAGGACTCGACCCGCCTCATCGGCGAGGCGCTCGGCCGCTCGGAGCGGGCGGAGGAGCTCATCGACGAGGTGGAGGACCGGATCGCCCAGGTCGCCGACGATCACCCGGGCGTCCGGGGGACGACCTTCATCTACGGCACGGTGGATCCCGACGCGGCCGAGAAGATCTACGCGTTCACCGACGTGGACAACCGACCGCGATTCCTCGAGCAGCTGGGGATGGTGCAGGCCCCCGTCGTCTCCGAGGCCTCGACCGGCGCCGCCGACCAGTTCGCCGTCACCTGGTCACCCGAGCGGGCCGACGAGCTCGTCTCGGACATCCTGGTCACCTACGCGGCGTCGCCCGACGTGCGCGCCGCGATCGAGGCGGATCCGCTGCTGGGTCGCATCCCCGCGGTCGAGGCGGGCCGGATGGTGGTGCAGACCGACGAGCAGCAGGTGCTGTCCATCTCGGCGGCGTCGCCGCTCAGCCTGCCCTGGGCGCTCGACAACGTGGTCCCGGACATCATCGCCGCCGCGGAGCAGAACTGACCGATGCAGGTGACCGCGACGAGCCGGAGCGACCCCGCACCCGCGGGGCCGCCGGCG
>NZ_JAALED010000492.1:0-1610 GCF_014145155.1 Dietzia sp. B19
CGGCGGCCTGCCGGGCGGGGTGGACGCGATGTGCTCGCGGAGCCTGGGGTCCCGGGCCCGTCCGCGCTGCATGTCCACCAGCTCGTCGACCCCGACGCCGCCGCCCACCATGGTCACCAACTCGGCCCCCGCCGAGGTGCCCAGCAGAACGTCGGCGTCGCGGGGATCGAATCCGGTCTGCTCGGCGAGGGCGTGCATGGCCGCGATCGCCCAGGCGCCCCCGATGGTGCCACCGCATCCGAGGACGAGGGCGGTTCGGGTCATTCGAGGCCTCCTGAGGTGGCAGGGCACCGGGATCGGTGGGTGCGGTGGTGAGGGACCTCAGTCCCGGGGGTCGAGCACGAAGACGGGGATCGTCCGCTCGGCCTTCTCCTGGTAGTCGCGGTAGTCGGGGTACACCGCGACCGCCCGATCCCACCACAGGTCGCGTTCCGCACCGGTCACCTCGCGGGCGAGGAAGTCACCGACCCGGTCCTTGTCCCGCACCTCAACGTGCGGGTGGGCCTTGATGTTCCAGTACCAGACCGGATGGGTGGGTGCGCCGCCCAGGGAGGCGACGGCGGCGTAGGAACCGTCGTGCTCGACCCGCATCAGGGGAGTCTTGCGCAGCTTCCCCGACTTCTTGCCCACGGTGGTCACGATGACCACCGGCATGCCCGACAGCTCGGAGCCCGACGCCCCGTTGCTCTTCTCGTACTGCTCGACCTGGTCCCGCACCCACGTGCTGGGGCTGGGCTCGTACTCGCCGGACAACGGCATGATGGCCTCTCTCGTCAGTGCGATCCCGCTCGGTGGGTCGTCACCGAGGCGACATTACGCCCGACCCGGCGAGGGGCTCGGTGAACCTCCGGAGCGCCGCGATCACCGCGAGGTAGCGGGCGGACTGCACCGCGTCGAACCCGTGCTGCGCGCCGGGGAGTTCGGCGTAGACCACGGGGTTCGACGACCCGCCCCGCAGGTGCCGCACCAGCCTGCGCGAACCCTTGACCGGGGTGTACATGTCGTCGGTCCCGTGGATGATCGCGATCGGGGGCGCGCCCTCCGCCGGGTGGCGGACCGGGTCGGAGAGGTCCTTGGTCGCCGCGCCCAGACGGCCGTAGTAGCCGTAGAGCCCGATCGCACCCGCCAGGGAGGTGTCCAGGTCCTCGAAGCCGGGTTGGAATCTCGGGTCGCCGGCGGTCAGAGCGGTCATCATGGCGATGTGCGCGCCGGCCGAGCTGCCCGCCACCACGATCGGGGCGTCCGCCGGGATACCGTGCGCGGGGCCCTCCGTGCGGATCCAGCGGATCAGCCTCTTGACGTCCACCAGGTGCTGGGGGAAGCCCGCCTCCGGCGTGGACGAGAGGTGGTAGGTGGTGCTGATCGCGGCCCAGCCGCGGAGCGCGTGGTCGAAGAGCATCGCCCGCGACTCCCGGCTCGGCCCGCCCGCGCGGAAGTGCCCGCCGTGGATGTGGATCAGCACCCCGCGCACGCTCTCGGTCCCTCTCCCGGTGTAGAGGTCGAACCGGGTCGCGCGGGCGTCAGGTCCGTAGGCGAGGTGGGTGCGGGCCTCGACGCCGCGCGGCCGGAGGGGCCACGGCTGGAGGAGCACCGTCCGCCACGGCGTGCGG
>NZ_JAALED010000493.1:0-1585 GCF_014145155.1 Dietzia sp. B19
GGGAGCAGCCCGGGGACCCCGGCGGGGACGACGAAGCCGTGGAGGAACAGGTCGGCCACGACCCTGCGCACGGGTTCCGCCAGCTCACCGGGGTCACGACCGGCCCCCGCGGCGGCGAGGACGACGAGATCCTCCAGGGGGAGCGCACCCATACGCGCCCCTCGGAGGACCGTCGCGGTCAGCGGGTCGATCTCGTGGCGCCAGCGTGCACCGGTGACGCGCTCGACCACCACCGACCCGGCCGGTGCAGAGGCCCCGGACGTCTCGTCCCCCGCGTCACCGGCGTCCGGTGCCAGACTCTCCGAGACGTGCAGGTGGACGTCGGGGGAGACGGTGAACACCGTCGCGTCCAGCGCCCGCTCCTGCCCGCCCTGTCGGTCCGCGGCCGCCCGCAACCACGCCATGCGCGCGAAATAGGCCTCGGCCTCGTCCCCGAGCCCCTCGTCGAAGGGGTGGGTGAGGTCCTCGCAGAGCACCGACGACGCGCCGTCGATCCGCCTGAGGAAGACGTACCCGAACCCGACCCCGTCGACGCCCCGGTCCTCGAAGTGGTCGAGCCAGGCGTCCGCGGCGAGGGCTGTGGACTCGTCCCTCGGGTCCATGCCCTCGTCCGTGAGCCATGTCCAGACGTAGAGCTCCGGGTCCGAGGTGTCGCGACGGAGCACCCAGGCCTCCACCCCGTCGGAGGGGACCCACGACGCCACGTGGGTCCGCCAGTCGGTGTCCTGGCGCTCCACCCAGGAGGCCAGGATGACCGCGGTGCCGTCCCGGGTCAGGTGTTCGTGAGCCCCGGACACGACCGTCCGGCTCGCCCCGTCGAGGGCGAGCCCCGACTCGCGGTACGAATGGCCGGGCTCGGAGGGGCCCACCACGAACGGTGGGTTGGCGACGACCCGGTCGAAACGACGATGGGCGACGGGTTCGAACCAGGGACCGACGAGCAGTTCCCCGTCCAACCCGTTGATGGCCAGCGTGGCGGACGCCAGGTCCAGGCATCTGGGGGTGATATCCGTACCCGTCGCCGTCCTCGCGGTCCCGAGGGCGTGCACGAGCTGGATGCCGCAGCCGGTGCCGAGGTCGAGGACGGAGTCCACGTGCGAGGTGGGTGTGATCCGGAGGAGGGACAGCGTGGCCTGCCCGACCCCGAGGACGTGGTCTGGCCTCGTGGTGGCGTGGGCCATCGACCCGTCGACGTCGGCGAAGACCCAGCGTGTCCCGTGACCGGTGTCCACGGGCCGGAGGTCGAGGAGCGCCCGGAGGGTCGCCTTCGGCGTGGTCTGACGGGTCCACAGTCCGGCGTCGATCCCGTCGGCTACGGGTACCCCGGGCAGGGCCGCCACGACCTCGCCCTCGGGGACCGCGTCACCCAGGATGAACAGCCGGACCAGGGTCCCGACCGGCCCGGCGGAGCGGGCGTGCCTGCGGACGGACGCCGGGTCCGAACGGGCGAGCGCCGAGACCGCCTCCGGCCCCAGTGCGTCCTCCAGTCCGGGCACCGTGAAGTGGCACTCGCGGAACGACTCCGCCAGTGCGGGGGCCAGGCGGGTGAGGGCGGGAACTGTCGGGGTCACCGGGCGGGATCGCT
>NZ_JAALED010000494.1:0-1240 GCF_014145155.1 Dietzia sp. B19
TGGCGGGCGCAGTTGGCGAGGAGACCGAGTGAGGCCAGGGTCACGACCGCCGAGGTGCCACCGTTGGAGATGAGGGGCAGCTGGAGGCCGGTGACCGGGAGCAGACCCACCACGTACCCGATGTTGATGAACGCCTGCAGCACGATCGTCGTGGTGATCGTGCCGGCCAGCAGGCGACGGAACGGGTCCGCTGACCGCAGCGCGACGCGCATGCCGGCCCACCCCAGCGCCAGGTACAGCGTGACGACCACGGCGGCGCCGAACCAGCCGAGCTCCTCCCCGATGATGGCGAAGATGAAGTCGTTGGTCGCCTCCGGGAGGTAGAACCACTTGGCGCTGGACTGCCCCAGGCCCACCCCGAACAGGCCGCCCTCGGCGAGCGAGAGCATCCCCTGATACGACTGGTAGGCCGAACCCTGGGGGTTCGAGAAGTCACCGACGAAGGTGTTGAAGAAGGTCCGGACGCGCTCGAAGCGGTAGGCGAACGTCACGGCGAGGACGCCGAACACGACGGTGCCGAACGCGATCACCCACACGAAGTGCCGGGTGGGGTACCCGGAGAACCACAGCACGCACAGGAATGCGATGGTCACCGCCGTGGCCATGCCGAGGTCGGGGGCGACGACGACGAGGGCGGCGACCACCCCGTACCCCACGATGGCCGGGAAGAGCAGGTCGAGCCAGTACCCGGTGCGGATGCGCTTGGCCACCACCGACGACGCCCAGATGATGAACGCGAACTTGGCGATCTCGGCGGGCTGGATCGCGAAGAAGCCGAGGTCGATCCACCCGCGGGAGCCGTTGATCTCCATGCCCACACCGGGGATCAGCACGGCGATGAGCAGACCGATGGACACCAGGAGCATCGGCAGCGCGGCAGCCCGCAGCAGCTCGAACCGCATGCGCAGGGCCACCACGAACCCCACCCAGCCGATCGTGACGAACACGGCCTGGCGCAGGAAGATGTCGAACGGCGTGCCGCCACCGGAGAAGGCGAGGACGTTGGAGCTCGACAGCACCATCCCCAGGCCGATCACGGTGAGCAGGGCGGTGACCACCATGACCACGTGGTACGAGGTCAGCGGCGCACGGTTGATCGCGGCCAGTGGCGCGGCGATGCGCCCCAACAGATCGGGCCGGGTCGCGGCGCCGGCCTCGTCGGCGTCGTCCCGGCGAGCGGGTTCGTGAAGTGCCATGCCCTACCTCCCGGCGACCCGGCCCACGGCGAGCGCGAAGCTGC
>NZ_JAALED010000495.1:0-2660 GCF_014145155.1 Dietzia sp. B19
GAGCACCTGGGCCGCGCGCGCGGTGTTCTCCACGTCCGGCCCGTGCCCGGGGACACCCACGACGCCGTCGGCGCGGGCGGCCAGCAGGTCGAGGCTCTCCAGGTAGTCGCCCAGATCGCCGTCGGTCGAGTCCAGGACCGTCGAATCGCGGCCCAGGATCGTGTCGCCGAGTACCACGCAGTCCGCCGGCGCGGTGAACCCCGCACCCGCGGGACGCACCTCGAGGCTGATCGAGTCCGCGGTGTGCCCCGGAGTGGCCAGCACGATGATGTCCAGCCCGGCGGCGTGGATCTCCTCGCCGTCGACCAGTGGCCCGGCGTCGCGGCAGTACCGCTCCCCGACCGCTCGGACCGGCGCGCCGGTCAGCGCGCGGAGGTGGTCGATCCCGTCGGTGTGGTCCCCGTGGCGATGGGTGACGACGACGAGCTCGATCTCCCCCACGATGGCGGCGATCCGCTCGGCGTGCGCGCGATCGTCCGGCCCGGGATCCACCACCACGGCGGTGGGCGATCCCGGGGCCCGCAGCACGACCGTGTTGGTCCCCTCGAAGGTCATCTCCGAGGGGTTGTCGCAGAGGATCACCCCGGCCAGGTCGGTGACGGGGCGCAGCGTCTCGTACGCGGGGAACGTGATCGGGGCCAGACCGCCGGACGTCGCCATGGTCCGTCCCTAACCCTCGACCTCGACCTCGACGATGAGCTCGACCTCGACGGGGGCGTCGAGCGGCAGCTCCGACACCCCGACGGCGGAGCGTGCGTGGACGCCGGCGTCGCCGAAGACCTCACCCAGCAGGTCCGAGGCGCCGTTGATCACCGCGGGCTGGGCGTTGAAGCCCGGCGCCGAGGCGACGAACCCGACGACCTTGACGATCCGCACGACGGAGTCGATGCCCACCAGGCCGTCGACCGCGGCGAGCGCGTTGAGGGCGCAGGTCCGGGCGAGACCGGCGGCGACCTCCGGACTGACCGCGGCTCCGACCTTGCCCGTCGCGGCGAGGGCGCCGTCGACCATCGGCAGCTGACCGGAGGTGTAGACGTACGCCCCCGTCCGCACGGCGGGGACGTAGTTGGCCAGCGGGGGGACCACGGTCGGCAGCTCGATCCCCAGCTGCTCCAGCTTTCGGGTCCAGTAGCCGCCGCCCTCGCCCTCCGACATCAGAGCCGGCGCTTGAGGTAGGCGACGTGCTGCTCGCCGGTGGGCCCGGGCAGCACGGACACGAGCTCCCAGCCGTCACTGCCCCACTGGTCGAGGATCTGCTTGGTGGCGTGGGTGAGCAGCGGGACGGTCGCGTACTCGAACCGGGCTGCGGAGGTGGATTCGCTCATGCCCCCACTCTAGGGAAGTCGAGAGCAGCCCGCGCGCTCTGGTGGAACCGCTTAGTGTGGAACGCATGCCGTCCACCGACAATCCAGGAACGCAGGCGACTCGAACTCAGGGGACACAGTCGACGAGGGCGACCATCGCCGACCAGCTGTCCACCGGCTGGTCCGACTCCTCCGCCCGCGCAGACCTCCACTACGTCTCCGGGAAGGGGGGAACGGGCAAGACCACGGTCGCCACCTCGCTCGCGCTGGCACTGGCCTCCACCGGCAAGCGTGTGTTGCTGGTCGAGGTGGAGGAGCGCCAGGGAATCTCCCGGATCTTCGACCGCGCCCCGCTGCCGTACCGCGAGGAGCTCGTGGCCCGGGTGGACGGTGGCGGCAAGGTGTTCGCGCTGGCCATCGACATCGAGGCCGCGATGCTCGACTACCTCGACACCTTCTACCACCTCGGGGTGGTGGGCAAGGTGATGAAGTCGGTGGGCGCGATCGAGTTCGCGACCACCATCGCCCCCGGCCTCAAGGACGTGCTCCTGACCGGAAAGATCTACGAGGTCGTCACGCGCCAGCACGCCAAGAAGGAGGTCGTGTACGACGCCGTGGTGGTGGACGCCCCGCCCACGGGCCGTATCGGCAAGTTCCTCGACGTGACCACCGCGATGGCCGACCTGGCCGCCGGCGGGCCCATCCGCCGGCAGGCCGATGCCGTCTCCGAGCTGGTCCACTCCCCGCAGACGGTCGTCCACCTGGTCACCCTGCTCGAGTCGCTGCCGGTCCAGGAGACCATCGAGGCGATCGAGGAGCTGCGTTCGCACGACCTGCGGGTCGGCCAGGTGATCATCAACCGGGCCGAGACCAGGCACCTCGACGACGACGCGCTCCAGCGGATCGCCGAGGAGGACATCGATGCGGAGGCGGTGCTGGCCGGGCTCGAGGAGACCGGTGTGGAGCTCGACGACGAGGGCCTGCAGGGGCTCCTGGTGGAGGCCATCGAACACGCCCGCGTCGCCCGCGGCCAGCTCGCGGCCGGCGAGACCCTGACCTCGTCCGGCTGCCCGACCCTCGTGCTGCCGGCCCTGCCCAACGGCGTCGAGGTCGCCGACCTGTACGACCTCGCCTCCGCCCTTGCCGATCAGGGAGTGCACTGACATGACTCGTCGTCTCGACATCACCGGAATGCTCACCGACCCCGCGACCCGTGTCGTGGTCTGCACCGGCGCCGGCGGCGTGGGCAAGACCACCACCGCCGCCGCGGTGGCCCTGCGCGCGGCCGAGCTCGGCCGCGATACCGTGGTGCTCACCATCGACCCGGCCCGGCGCCTCGCGCAGGCGCTGGGCATA
>NZ_JAALED010000495.1:2707-3612 GCF_014145155.1 Dietzia sp. B19
CGAGCCGTCCCGGGTGGACCTGGGACCCGAGCACGCGGATTCGGACGGGTCGCTGCACGCGATGATGCTCGACATGCGTCGCACGTTCGACGAGCTGGTCACCGCCAACACCACGCCCGAGAAGGCGCAGTCCATCCTGGACAACCACTTCTACAAGACCATGGTCACCTCCTTCGCCGGCACGCAGGAGTACATGGCCATGGAGAAGCTGGGCCAGTTGCTCGACGACTCGACGTGGGACCTCGTCGTCGTCGACACCCCTCCCTCCCGCAACGCCCTCGACTTCCTCGACGCCCCGCGCCGACTGGGCGCGTTCATGGACAGCCGTCTCATGCGGGTGTTCGCGGCGCCCGGTCGCGGGGTCGGCCGGTTGATGACCGGCGCCATGAGCACGGCGATGCGGGGGGTCTCGGCCGTCGTCGGCTCGTCCATGCTCAAGGACGCCTCCGAGATGGTCGTGGCGCTGGACTCCACGTTCGGTGGATTCGCCACCCGGGCCTCGCGCACCCAGGCGATCCTGCGCCGCAAGGGCACCGAGTTCCTGGTGGTCTCGTCCGCGGAACGTCCCGCCCTGCGCGAGGCCGCGTTCTTCGCCGAGCGGCTCTCGGAGGAGGAGATGCCGCTCGCGGGGGTCGTGATCAACCGCACCCACCCCCGACTGACCGACCTCACGGCCGAGCAGGCGTGTGCCGCGGCCGACCGGTTGGCGGGGAACCCGGAGGCCGAGGCGGTGCTGCGGATCCACGCCGACCGGGCCGGCACGGCCAAGCAGGAGGTCCGCCTGCTGGAGTCGTTCACCGACACCCATCCGGACGTGCGGATCGTGGGCGTGCCGTCGTTGCCGTTCGAGATCTCCAACCTGGAGGCCCTGCGCTCGGTCGGCGACCAGCTCTGCGGGTGACCAG
>NZ_JAALED010000495.1:3753-6738 GCF_014145155.1 Dietzia sp. B19
GGGGTACGGGGCCGATCAGGTGACGTCAGTAGATGACGGTGTGCCGCTCGATCTGCTGGGCGAAGAAGTCGGCCCAGGACCGTACCTCGGGATGCTGCTTGAGCAGAGCGCGGCGCTGACGCTCGGTCATCCCGCCCCAGACCCCGAACTCGACGCGGTTGTCCAACGCGTCGGCCCGGCACTGCAGGAGGACCGGGCAGTGGCGACAGATGGAGGCCGCCTTGCGCTGCGCGGCGCCGCGGACGAAGAGCTCGTCCGGGTCGATGTCCTTACACCGGGCCTGGGCGACCCATTCCTGGCGCCCCTCCCCGATGATCGTCTCCTCGGACCCGAGGGGATTGCTTGAACCGGGGCGGACCCCGGCGTCGTCGGTGCGGGAGGTCCCGGGAAGGGTGGCCGTCATCGATGTACCCCTGTCTGTGTGGAGTCGCGGACGGGTTGCCGTACACGCCTCCGGCCTTCTGGACCCACCCGGCGCGGCGGGCCCACGGTGTCCACGGGAGCCTCTCGGCCGTGAGTGCCGTCGGACCACGACATCATCCGGGTTCGAAACGTCCCGCGTTCCCTCATATTGTTACCGTAGTCACACAACAGAAGTAAAGAGTCGTGTGCTGCGGACGCCTCACGGGGTGGCGGGACAGGGGTGTTCACGTACTCTGGCCCCGTGTCGGCTATGAGTTCGCTGGGAAAGCTGGTCGCGGCCTGTGTCGCGGCCGGGGTGGTGGCGGCCGGGTCCTTGTTCCCGATCGCCGGGGCGGCGGGGCTGGCCTCCAACAAGATGGCGGACTCGCTGTCCGGGACCTCGGCGGACCTGATCAAGGGCGATCTCCCGTCGATCTCCACGGTCACCGACTCCGAGGGGACGCCCATCGCCTGGTTGTACGACCAGCAGCGGGTGGTGGTCCCGAGCGAGGAGATCTCGCAGAACATGAAGCTGGCGATCATCGCGATCGAGGACCGCCGGTTCGCCGACCACAACGGTGTGGACTGGCGGGGCACGATCCGCGCGGCGCTCACCAACGCCACGTCCGGGGACGTGCAGCAGGGCGCCTCGACCATCGACCAGCAGCTGGTCAAGAACTACCAGTTCCTCGTCTCCGCGGAGAACGACGCGGAACGCCGCGCGGCCGTGGAGACCACCCCGGCGCGCAAGATCAAAGAGATCAGGATGGCGCTCACGCTGGACAGCGAGATGAGCAAGGACGACATCCTCAGCAAGTACCTCAACCTGATCTCGTTCGGCAACGGGTCGTTCGGGGTCCAGACCGCGGCCCAGACCTACTTCGGCGTCGACGCCTCGGACCTCTCCGTGCCGCAGTCCGCCATGCTCGCGGGGATGATCCAGTCCACCAGCATGTTCAACCCGTACACCAACCCCGAGGACACCAAGAACCGCCGCGACACCGTCATCGACACCATGGTCCAGACCGGCGCGATCACGCCGGCCGAGGGCGCGGCCTACGCGGCCGAACCCCTCGGTGTGTTGGAGCGCCCCAACTCGCTTCCCCGTGGCTGCATCACCGCCGGTGACCGCGGGTTCTTCTGCGACTACGTGCTGGACTACCTGGACCAGAACGGCCTGAGCCGGGAGATGGTCCAGGAGGGCGGGTACACCATCCGCACCACCCTCGACCCGACCGTCCACGACTCGGTGCAGCGGTCGCTCAACACCTACGGCAATCCGACAGGCCAGGGCGTGGCCGAGGTCATGAGCGTCGTGCGCCCCGGCCGGGAGTCCCACAAGGTCGTGGCGATCGCCTCGAGCCGCCAGTACGGCCTCGAACTGGGCGACAGCCAGACCGTCCAGCCGCAGCCGTTCTCGCTGGTCGGCGACGGCGGCGGTTCGGTGTTCAAGGTCTTCACGGTGGCCGCGGCCATGGAGAAGGGCATGGGCACCAACACCAGTCTGGCCGTCCCCCGCCGCGTCCAGGTCTCGGGCCTGGGCTCCGGCGGCGCGCGCGGGTGCCCGCCCGCCCAGTACTGCGTGGAGAACGCCGGGTCGTACCCGAGTTCCCTGTCCGTCGCGGACGCGCTCGCGCAGTCGCCCAACACGACCTTCATCAACCTCATCAAGGACGTCGGGGTCGCCCCCACCGTGGACATGGCGGTGCGGCTCGGCATGCGGTCGTACGACCGCAAGGGGACCGCGGCGGACGGCGACTCGATCGCCGGGTTCATCAAGAAGAACAACCTGGGGTCGTTCACCCTCGGGCCGACGGCCGTCAACGCGCTGGAGCTGTCCAACGTCGGCGCCACCCTCGCCTCCGGCGGGATGTGGTGCCCGCCGAGCCCCGTCGAGTCGATCACCGACCGCACCGGCAAGCCGGTCGAGCTGAGCGAGCCGGGGTGTGAGCAGGTGGTCGAGCCGGGGCTGGCGGACACGCTCTCGGTGGCCCTGTCCAAGGACCACGTGGGGGCCGGCACCGCCGCGGGCGCCGCGGGTGCCGCGGGGTGGAGCCTTCCCATGTCGGGCAAGACGGGGACGACCGAGGCCAACCGCTCCTCCGCGTTCCTCGGCTTCACCAACCACTACTCCGCCGCCGTCTACGCCTTCAACGACGGCACCACCACCAGCGAGCTGTGCACCAGCCCGCTGCGGCAGTGCTCGTACGGCAACCTCTTCGGCGGTCTCGAGCCGGCCAACACCTGGTTCTCCGCGTTCGCCCCGATCGCCCAGATCTACGGCCCGGTCCAGCTGCCCGCGCCGGATCCCGCGTTCCAGGCGGGCACCAGCGGGGCGGGGACACCCGATGTCGAGGGGATGAGCCAGTCGGCGGCCACCTCCCTGCTCACCGGAGCCGGATTCGTCGTCAACACCCAGTTCGTGTCCGGCACCGGACGCCCCTACGGGACGGTCGTGGGACTCGACGGCGGGACCGGCATCCCCGGATCCCAGATCACCCTCCGCGTCTCCGACGGTTCGGGCGGCGGTGGCGGTGCCGCGGCGCGGGGCACCGACGGCCAGGGCGCGTCCGGACCGGGGGC
>NZ_JAALED010000051.1:0-5318 GCF_014145155.1 Dietzia sp. B19
CACGACGGTGCTCGCGGCGATGGTCCGCCGGTCGAGCGGCAGCCATTCGGGGGCGGGCTCCGCGGGGTCGGGCCGCGATGCCGCGAAGTGCTGCGTCCCGGGCGTGGTCACGTCGCGTCCCGCTGGTCGTCCTCGGCCAGGAGCGTCAACCTGTCGACCATCTCCTCGGCCTGCGCGGCGTCGAGGGCGCTGATGCGGACCGCGCCAGAGGAGGAGGCGGTGGTGACGACGACGGTGGCCAACCCGAACTGACGCTGCAGTGGACCGCGGGTCTTGTCGACGGTCTGCACCCGGGAGAGCGGCGCGGCCCTCCATTCCTCCCAGAACAGACCACTACGGCTGTAGATCGCCGTGTCCGTCGCTTCCCACCGGTGGATGGCCCAGCGCACCCGGGGTACCGCGACCAGTGCCACGGCGGTCGCGGCCGCCCACCCCGCCGCCACGAGCAGGACCCAGGGGAACAGGACCAGGCCCAGGACCACGGCCACCACCAGCGGCCCCGCCATCCACAGTGCGACCTGCGCCGTCCACCAGCGCCGACACCGCGGGTCGACGCGGTGACGTGGTGGCCTGAGTCCGATCGATGACGAGTTCACGGTGTCCAACATAGGGCCCTGTGGAACGCTGGCGTGCATGACACTTCACCGGCGCTACCGGGCCACCGGCGCAGACCTGCCCTTCGGCGATCCGCTCCGCGCGCACGGGGTGGCCATGGAGGGATACTTCCTCCGCGTGACCGATCGCGACCGCGGCCGCGCCCTGATCGCGCTCATCGGGATCAACCGGGGGCCGGACGGGCACTGGGCGACGCTCGGCCTGGCGTCCGACGAGGTGCCTCCCCGGCCAGGGGAGATCGGGGCCCCCCGGCCGGGCGTCGGCGCGACCTCGTCGTCGTCATCTACCGAGGCGGGGACGCCACCCGCGAGGTCGGGCACGTCGTCGTCTCTCCGGCTGGCCGCCGCGCCCGAGGGGTGGGCCGATCCCGACCGCCTGGGGGCCCGCTCCGGGGATCGGTTCGAGTACCGACCGGACGGGGTGACCGTGGACATGGGCGAGGGGGCCCGCCTCCACGTGGAGATCACCGATCCCGTGGAGTGGCCGCACCGGGCCGTCGGTGGGTCGAGCGTCTTCCAGGCCGTTCCCGCCCTCAACCAGTACTGGCACCCGTGGTTGCTCGGCGGTCGGGCGCGGGGCTGGGCGGAGCTGGACGGCCGGCACTGGGAGTTCGACGGCGCCGATGTCTACGGGGAGAAGAACTGGGGCGCCGAGGGCTTTCCGGACTCCTGGTGGTGGGGGCAGGCGCAGGGATTCTCCGAACCGGACACCTGCGTGGCCTTCGCCGGCGGGCAGATCCATTCGGGCCCGCTGCGCACCGAGGTCACCGCCCTCGTGGTGCGACTTCCGGATGGTCGGGTGATCCGGCTGGGAAACCCCGTGGTCTCGCCGGTCCGGGCGCGGGTCGCTGATGACGTCTGGGCACTCGAGGGGCGCGGTTACGGTTGGCGGATCCGCGTGACCGGGCGGGCGCCCCTGGGTCGGGCGCACGTGCTGCCCGTGCCGTTGCCGTCGGAGAAGCGGAACTCGGCGGGCGCGATCGAGCACCTGTCCGGTGAGCTCGAGGTGGAGGTGAGCCGGTTCGGGCGCCATGTCTGGAGCGATCACAGTCCACAGGCCGCACTCGAGCACGGGGGGCTGGACCGCGCCGAGGCCGAGTTGCGGCGGCGTGGCGTACCCGTGGGGGAGACGGGCGCCGCGCCGGAGTGAACGAACCCGGGAGCGCGTCAGATCTTGCGCAGGCGCAGCCGCTGGATGGAGTGGTCCGAGTTCTTCCGCAGCACCAGCGTCGCGCGCGGCCGGGTCGGCAGGATGTTCTCCACCAGGTTCGGGCGGTTGATCGACATCCAGATCTCGCGGGCGGCGAGCCGGGCCGCCTGGTCGGACAGATCCGCGTAGTGCGCGAAGTGCGAGTTGGGGTTGGAGAACGACGTGCTGCGCAGTTCCAGGAAGCGCTCGACGTACCACTTCTCGATGTCCTCGATCTTCGCGTCCACGTAGAGCGAGAAGTCGAACAGGTCCGAGACCATCAGCCGGGGGCCCGTCTGCAGGACGTTCAGGCCCTCGACGATGAGGATGTCCGGGCGCTTCACCTCGATGAACTCGTCGGGGACGATGTCGTACTTGGTGTGCGAGTACACGGGCGCGCGGACGACCGGGGCACCGGACTTGACCTCGGTGACGAACCTCAACAGCGCACGCCGGTCGTAGGACTCGGGGTAGCCCTTGCGGTGCATGAGCTGGCGCCGCTGGAGTTCGCGGTTGGGGTAGAGGAAGCCGTCGGTGGTGATCAGGTCCACCCGGGGGTGGGAGTCCCAGCGGGTCAGCAGCGCGCGCAACACACGCGCGGAGGTGGACTTGCCCACCGCCACCGAGCCGGCCACCCCGATCACGAACGGCATCGGGGCGTCCACGGTCTCGCCGAGGAACAGATTGGTCGACTGGAACAACCGCTGTCTGGCGGATACCTGCAGGTGGATGAGCCGGCTCAGCGGCAGGTAGATCTCCGCGATCTCGTCGAGGTCGAGGTGTTCGCCCAGGCCTCGGAGGCCCTCGAGGTCTTGTTCGGTGAGCACCATGGGCATCGCACGCCGCAGGCGCCGCCAGCTTCGACGGTCGAACTCGACGTACGGCGTGTAGTCGCCGGCATGTCTGCTCACGGTTGCTGATTGTGTCAGGTGCCCACGGGGGAGAGGCCTCCAGGTGCCCTGGCACTAGACTGACGACGACGAGACGAGCCGTGGCCCCGACACGATTCGTACGAAGTGAGAAGCCCACCTGCGAGGAGCAACGATGACCGACCCGAACACCGACGTGTTCACCGCTTCCCTGTCCGAGCTCGATCCGGAGGTCGCCGAGGCGATGGCCGGCGAGCTCGCACGACAGCGAGACACGCTCGAGATGATCGCGTCGGAGAACTTCGTGCCGCGCTCGGTCCTGCAGGCCCAGGGATCGGTGCTCACCAACAAGTACGCCGAGGGCTACCCGGGCCGGCGGTACTACGGCGGTTGCGAGCACGTCGACGTGGTGGAGAACCTGGCTCGGGACCGCGCGAAGGAGGTGTTCGGCGCCAAGTACGCCAACGTCCAGCCGCACGCGGGCGCCCAGGCAAACGCCGCCGTACTGATGGCACTCGCGGCGCCGGGCTCCAAGATCATGGGCCTGTCCCTGGCGCACGGTGGTCACCTCACCCACGGCATGAAGCTCAACTTCTCCGGCCAGCTGTACGAGGTCGCCGCCTACGAGGTGGATCCCGAGACCATGCAGGTCAACATGGACACCGTCCGCGAGATGGCGCTGGCGGAGAAGCCGGACGTGATCATCGCCGGCTGGTCGGCCTACCCGCGGACCCTGGACTTCGCGAAGTTCCGCGAGATCGCCGACGAGGTGGGGGCCAAGCTCTGGGTGGACATGGCGCACTTCGCCGGCCTGGTGGCCGCGGGACTGCACCCGAGCCCGGTTCCGCACGCCGACGTCGTGTCCACCACCGTCCACAAGACCCTGGGCGGGCCGCGCTCCGGCATGATCCTCACCAATGACCTCGAGCTGTTCAAGAAGCTCAATTCAGCGGTGTTCCCCGGCCAGCAGGGTGGGCCGCTCATGCACGCGATCGCAGCCAAGGCCACCGCCATGAAGATCGCCGGTACCGAGCAGTTCCGCGAGCGCCAGCAGCGGACCATCGAGGGCGCCAAGATCCTCGCCGAGCGGCTCATGGCCGACGACTGCCGCCAGGCCGGCGTGTCCGTCCTCACCGGAGGGACCGACGTCCACCTGGTGCTGGTGGACCTGCGCGAGTCCGACCTCGACGGCCAGCAGGCCGAGGACCTCCTCCACGAGGTCGGCATCACCGTCAATCGCAACGCCGTGCCGTTCGACCCCCGTCCGCCGATGGTGACCTCCGGTCTGCGGATCGGTACGCCCGCGCTGGCCACCCGTGGTTTCGGGGCCGAGGACTTCCGCGAGGTCGCGGACATCATCGGCACCGCCCTCGCGGCGGGTACGGACGCCGACATCACCGCCCTGCGTGGACGCGTGTCCGCGCTGGCCGCGGCCAAGCCGCTGTACGAGGGCCTCGAGGACTGGACGATCCTGGGCTGAGCGTAGGGGGCGGGCCAAGCGCAGGGGGCGCCGGAGTGGATGGTTCCGAGTCGGATGCGACGTACTCCGAACCGCGAGGTTCGAGGCCACGGTCAGGGGGATGAGGGATGGTGCAGCACGCCAGGATGGAGAGTTCCAGGTCCAAGAGGAAGGCGATTCTCCGGGTCGCGGTCGACCACTTCGGATCTGCTGGATACGAGCACACCAAGTGGGCGACGATCGCGCACGAGGTGGGAATCGGTCAGACAGCGCTATATCACTACTTTGAATCCAAAGCTCACTGCCTGCTCACGATCATGAGTACCGAGCTCGACCACTCTCATCGGCGCTTCTCTGAGGCCGTGAAGGACTCCGTGGATGCTGAATCGGCTCTGCGGGCCGCGGTGCGAGGTGTATACGACGTCACCGCCAGTGAGGCGCTTCAAGCCCGAATTCTGGTGCACCACGTCGGCATCCTGGAGACCACGCGTTCCACTGAGCGAGAAGAGGAAGAGCGCCAGACGGCGGTGGAGCACTCGCGCGCGGTGGAGCAGGACTGGATCTCGTTGCTGGCGCGCGGAATGGACTCCGGTGAGTTCCCACGGCGGGACGAGGAGGAGCTGGGACGGCTGATTCTGGGAATGGTCAGCTCCGTGTGGACCTGGTACCGGCCGGATGGGGTGCGGCCCCTCACCGCGATCGGCGATTCGGTGGCAGATGCCTGTTCACGGTTGGTGCACTGATCCGGGGTTCACGGAGCAGCGGCTACCGTTGAGGGGTGAACGAGGATACCGGTCCGGACCGGCGGAGCCTGGCCATCGGCTACGTCCCGGGCGTGCAGCCCGACAAGTGGCTCACCCGGTGGCGCGAGCGCAATCCCGAGGTGCCGATCTCGGCGCGGCGCTCGGGGGATCCGCGCTCGGCGCTGGCCCGGGTCGCCGGGGACGTGGGGTTCGACGTGATCTTCCTCCGCGAACCCGACGCGGCCCCGCGATCCTCGCCGCCCGGCCTGCTCAGGGTGCCGCTGTACACCGAGACCATGGCGGTGCTGGCGGAGAAGGATCACGAGCTGGCCGCGTTCGACACGGTGGCCGTGGCGGACCTCGAGGGCGAGCAGTGGCTCGACCCCGTCGACGCGATCGCCGCGACCCCGGACGAGGTGTCGGCCGCGGTGGACCTGGTCGCGG
>NZ_JAALED010000496.1:2500-5366 GCF_014145155.1 Dietzia sp. B19
GTAGCAGCGGGCCCGTGAAATCTGCTGTGAATCTGCCGGGACCACCCGGTAAGCCTAAATACTCCTTGGTGACCGATAGCGGATTAGTACCGTGAGGGAATGGTGAAAAGTACCCCGGGAGGGGAGTGAAATAGTACCTGAAACCGTGTGCTTACAATCCGTCAGAGGCTTTCGGGCTGATGGCGTGCCTTTTGAAGAATGAGCCTGCGAGTTAGTGGTATGTCGCGAGGTTAACCCGTGTGGGGAAGCCGTAGCGAAAGCGAGTCCTAATAGGGCGAGTATAGTGGCATGCTCTAGACCCGAAGCGGAGTGATCTACCCATGGCCAGTGTGAAGCGACGGTAAGACGTCGTGGAGGCGCGAACCCACTTAGGTTGAAAACTGAGGGGATGAGTTGTGGGTAGGGGTGAAAGGCCAATCAAACTCCGTGATAGCTGGTTCTCCCCGAAATGCATTTAGGTGCAGCGTCGCATGTTTCACCTCGGAGGTAGAGCTACTGGATGGCCGATGGGCCCTACAAGGTTACTGACGTCAGCCAAACTCCGAATGCCGAGGTGTGAGAGTGCGGCAGTGAGACTGTGGGGGATAAGCTTCATAGTCGAGAGGGAAACAGCCCAGATCGCCGGCTAAGGCCCCTAAGCGTGTACTAAGTGGAAAAGGATGTGGGATCGCTGAGACAGCCAGGAGGTTGGCTTAGAAGCAGCCACCCTTGAAAGAGTGCGTAATAGCTCACTGGTCAAGTGGTCCTGCGCCGACAATTTAGCGGGGCTCAAGTACACCGCCGAAGCCGCGGCACTCACACAATAACCTCCTCCGGGCAGGTGTGTGGGTGGGTAGGGGAGCGTCGTGTGGCCATAGAAGCGTCGGAGTGATCCAGGCGTGGAGGCCACACGAGTGAGAATGCAGGCATGAGTAGCGAATGACGAGTGAGAAACTCGTCCGCCGAATGATCAAGGGTTCCTGGGTCAAGCTAATCTGCCCAGGGTGAGTCGGGACCTAAGGCGAGGCCGACAGGCGTAGTCGATGGACAACGGGTTGATATTCCCGTACCCGTGTGTGCGCGCCCATGGTGAATCAGTGATACTAACCGCCCTGAATGGCCTAGAGCATCCTTCGGGATGACGTGGTCTGGATGCGCGGGACCTGATCTGGTAGTAGCCAAGCGATGGGGTGACGCAGGAAGGTAGCTGGGCCAGTCAGTGGTTGTACTGGTGTAAGAGTGTAGGCCGTGACATAGGCAAATCCGTGTCACATTAAGGCTGAGACTTGATGCATACCCGTTGTGGGGAATTCAGTGATCCTATGCTGCCGAGAAAAGCCTCTAGTGAGTTCATACACGGCCCGTACCCCAAACCGACACAGGTGATCAGGTAGAGAATACCAAGGCGATCGAGAGAACTGTGGTTAAGGAACTCGGCAAAATACCCCCGTAACTTCGGGAGAAGGGGGGCCATGCCCGGTGAACATCTTCACGGTGGGAGCTGGGTGTGGTCGCAGAGACCAGAGAGAAGCGACTGTTTACTAAAAACACAGGTCCGTGCGAAGACGTAAGTCGATGTATACGGACTGACGCCTGCCCGGTGCTGGAAGGTTAAGAGGACCGGTTAGCCGCAAGGCGAAGCTGAGAATTTAAGCCCCAGTAAACGGCGGTGGTAACTATAACCATCCTAAGGTAGCGAAATTCCTTGTCGGGTAAGTTCCGACCTGCACGAATGGCGTAACGACTTCTCTGCTGTCTCGACCACAGACTCGGCGAAATTGCACTACGAGTAAAGATGCTCGTTACGCGCGGCAGGACGAAAAGACCCCGGGACCTTTACTATAGCTTGGTATTGGCGTTCGATTCGGTTTGTGTAGGATAGGTGGGAGACTGTGAAGCATGCACGCCAGTGTGTGTGGAGTCGTTGTTGAAATACCACTCTGATCGTATTGGACGTCTAACCTCGGCCCATGATCTGGGTTAGGGACAGTGCCTGGTGGGTAGTTTAACTGGGGCGGTTGCCTCCTAAAGAGTAACGGAGGCGCCCAAAGGTTCCCTCAGCCTGGATGGCAATCAGGTGTTGAGTGCAAGTGCACAAGGGAGCTTGACTGTGAGACTGACACGTCGAGCAGGGACGAAAGTCGGGACTAGTGATCCGGCACCGGCAAGTGGAAGCGGTGTCGCTCAACGGATAAAAGGTACCCCGGGGATAACAGGCTGATCTTCCCCAAGAGTCCATATCGACGGGATGGTTTGGCACCTCGATGTCGGCTCGTCGCATCCTGGGGCTGGAGTAGGTCCCAAGGGTTGGGCTGTTCGCCCATTAAAGCGGCACGCGAGCTGGGTTTAGAACGTCGTGAGACAGTTCGGTCTCTATCCGCCGCGCGCGTAAGAAACTTGAGGAAAGCTGTCCCTAGTACGAGAGGACCGGGACGGACGAACCTCTGGTGTGCCAGTTGTTCCACCAGGAGCATCGCTGGTTAGCTACGTTCGGAAGGGATAACCGCTGAAAGCATCTAAGCGGGAAGCCTGTTCCAAGATGAGGTTTCTCACCACCTTGCGTGGTTAAGGCCCCCCACAGACCATGGGGTTGATAGGCCGGAACTGGAAGCGCAGCAATGCGTGGAGGTGACCGGTACTAATCGGCCGAGGGCTTACACACAAACAAGCCAAAGAATTTGTTACGCGTCCACTGTGCAGTATCTGAAACAACACACCCATCCGCGGTCTCGATCGCGGGTCGGGCCTTGTTTCACAGAGTTACGGCGGCCATAGCGGCAGGGAAACGCCCGGTCCCATTCCGAACCCGGAAGCTAAGCCTGCCAGCGCCGATGGTACTGCACTCGTGAGGGTGTGGGAGAGTAGGTCACCGCCGAACACAACTTCA
>NZ_JAALED010000497.1:0-10938 GCF_014145155.1 Dietzia sp. B19
CCGGCTCGTCGAGTACCCGGTGTGGGCCTGGCACTGGGCCGCACCCGGGGACCCGCGGGTGCCGTGGGCGCGGCGCCGCCGGGTGGTGCTCACCGACCACGAGCTCGCCGCCAAGCGGGCTGCCGTGTCCGAGTTCGTCACCCAGGTCGCGCCACTGTCCGACCGGAGTGGTGACGAGGCGATCCTGCCGGACTGGGTCCTCGACCGTCTGGTCACCCGAGAGGAGACGGTGTTCTGGTGAGCACTCCCGGCCACTACTTCGAGTCGATGTACTCCGACTCGTCGGATCCCTGGGACTTCGCGACCGCCTGGTACGAGCTGCGCCGCTACGGGCTGATAGTGGCGTCGCTGCCCGAGCAGCGGTACCGGGTGTGCTTCGAGCCCGCGTGCTCGGTGGGCGTGCTCACCGAGATGTTGGCCGCGCGCTGCGACGAGGTCCACGGGGTGGACGTGGTCGACACCGCCGCGGAGGAGGCCCGCCGTCGACTCGCCCGCGCCGGGGTGACCACCGCCCACGTCCGTACCGCCGACGCTCTCGACCCGTGGCCGCACGCCACCTGCGACCTGCTGGTCCTGTCGGAGTTCCTCTACTACACCCCGGTCGCGGAGCTGGACGGGCTCCTCACCGGGCTGCTGAGGCTGGTCGAGCCGGGAGGGACGGTGGTGGCCTGTCACTGGCGGGGCCGATCCCCCGACCACGCCTGCACCGGCGAGGACGTCCACGCCGCGCTGGCCGAGCGCGGCGATCTCACCCTCCTGGCGCACCACCGAGAGGAGGGCTTCCTCCTCGAGGTCTTCCGCCGCTGACCCCACGATCGCTCGTCTCACCGCGCCCTGCGATCAGGACCCCGCGGCCTCCGCCTGCTCGACCAGGTGCACGATCGCCTCCGCGTGCAGCCGGAACAGCGCTGGCACGTCGGCGTCCCCGGTCAACGACGCGAGGAAGATCCCGTCGCCACCACCGAGTGCATACGTCGCCACGAGCCGCGCGTCCGCGGCAGCCAGCCCTGGCCGCACGAGTGCGAGTTCCTCCGCGATCCGTCCTATCGCCTCCCCGCGCAGCCGCAGGTAGATCTCGCGGGCCGCCGGCTCCACGGGGCGCCGTTCCAACGCCAGCATCAAGACCAGTCGAAGGAAGTCCGGCGACTCCGAGAACGTCCTGGCCACCCCCTGGCACAGATCGGTCACCCGCTCGGCGAGTGAGTCCCCCTGGCCCCGGGTCACCTGGCCCAGCCACAGCTCGATGCTCTCCTCCACCACAGCGGCCAGGAGGGCGTCCTTGTCGGCGAAGTGCCAGTAGATCGAACTCGCGGGGAGCCCGCTGACCTTGCTGACCTGCGCGATGCTGGTCCCCTCGTACCCGCGCTCCCCGGCCACCGCAGCGGCGGCCTCGAGGATCCTCCGTCTGGACTCGCGACCTTTCGTCCGCGTGCGCCTGCTCCCGCTCACCTGGTCCCCCACGGTCCCCTCCTCGGCCATGCTGCCTCCCGGTCCTGTGTCCAGCGCCTCATTGTCCGTGCGTGCCCGGAGTTCTACTGTAGTGATCACTACAGTATCGCGATGGCGAGAGGCCACCGCCCGAAAGGTGGACGACATGATCGATTCCCTCACCCGCAACTGGTGGGTTCAACTGATCCGCGGAGGGCTGGCCCTCACGCTCGGCGCCACGGCACTCGTCGCTCCCGGGTCCGATACGGGCGCCGGCATGACGCTCGCCGTGTTCCTGGTGGCCGCGTTCGCGATCGGGGACGGCGCCATGACCGTCACCACCGGGCTGGCCCTGCCGGGCGAGCACCGGGGCAGGGGTGGACTGATCGCCACCGGCGCCGGTGTCATCGTGCTCGGGATGGTCGTGTTGTTCTGGCCCGGACTGTCCGCCACGGCGCTCACGCTGGTGTTCGCCGCCTGGCTCGTGGTCTCGGGAGCACTCGTGGCCTACGGGGCGCGGACACTGCGTCACGAGATCTCGGACTCGTGGATCATGGGCGCACTGGGGGCGGTGCTCATCGCGCTCGGCATCGGCCTCGGCCTGGTCGGCCCCTCGGCCATCGGCACGTTCGTGATCTTCGCCGGCTGGTTCGGGCTGGCCGTGGGCGCCGTCATGGTGGCCGTCGCGTTCAGGCTGCGTGCAGATGCCGGGCGTCTGCCCTCGCCGGCCATGGCCTGAACCCCGCGCCGGTCGCGGGGACGGGCTACGGCCGACCCGGCCCCGGGCGCAGATCGCGGCCGACCAGTGCCCCCTCCGGGTTGCTCGGCCCGGTGTACTTGTCCCGCACCTCGGCCTCGAGGGTCGGCCTCGGGTCGAGGTGGGAGAGCCCGTTGAAGCACAGGTTGACGATGTGCGCGGCCACCTCCTCCTTGGGCGGGGTGCGCACGTCCAGCCACCACTGCGCGGTACCGGACACCATTCCCACCAACGCCTGCGCGTACACGCTCGCGGTGACGGGGTCGAAGCCCCGGTTCACGAACTCCTCCTCGAGGATGTACGTCACGCTCGCCGTCGCGTCGTTGAGCAGGGTGGAGTACGACCCCCCGGGGGCCGTCGACGACTCGCGGACCAGGATCCTGAACCCGTCGGTGCGTTCCTCGACGTAGCGCAGCAACGCCATGGCGGCGCGCTCGATCCGGCGCCGGGACCCCTCGCCCTGCAGGGACTCGGTGATCTCGGCACCGAGGTACGCCAGCTCGCGGTCACACACCACGGCGTAGAGGCCCTCCTTGCCGCCGAAGTGCTCGTAGACCACCGGCTTGGAGACCCCGGCGACAGCCGCGATCTCCTCCACCGTCGCGGAATCGTAGCCGTACTCCGCGAAGATCCGGCGGCCCACCTCGACCAGCTGCTGCCGTCGCTTGGCCGCCGTCATCCTGGTCCTCGGAGCCGGAATGGCCTCGCCCGTCATCATCAACCCTTTCGCCCGTCCCCCCGAGACTAGACGGCCCCGCTCACAGGGGGATCAGCAGACTGGCCGGGCCCAGCAGGGCGCACACCCCGAGCACCCGCAGGATCGGCCAGCGCAGGACGAAGGTCAGCACGAGCGCGACAAGGGTGATGCCCACTGCCACGGGGTTCACCGACGCGGCGTCGGGAATGGTGATCCGGAGAGGACCCCAGGTCCAGATGCTGGTGGCGGTGAACAGGGTGTTGAGTGCGAAGTAGAGCGCGAGGTTGGCGATCACCCCCACCACGGCAGCGGTGATGCCCGCGAGCGCGGCCGAGATGGCCACGTTGTGGCGCAACCGCTCGACGTACGGCGCTCCCAGCAGGATGAACAGGAAGCTCGGGACGAAGGTGACCCAGGTGACCAGGAGGGCTCCCAGGGTGGCGGCGACCCAGGGGTCGAGACCCCCGGGGTTGCGGTAGGCGGCCAGGAACGCGACGAACTGCACCACCATGATCAGCGGCCCCGGGGTGGTCTCCGCCAACGCCAGTCCGCGCACCATCTCCCCCGGCGCCAACCATCCGAAGGTCTCCACCGCCTGTTGGGCGATGAAGGCCAGCACCGCGTACGCACCGCCGAAGGTGACCAGGGCGGAGAACGAGAAGAACAGTCCCTGGGTGGTGAAGATGCTGTCGGATCCGAAGATCACGGTCACCGCCGCGATCGGCGCCGCCCACAATCCCAGCCCGATCGCCAGGATCCTCACCAACCGACCGGAGCTCGGCCGGTCATCGTGGAGCGCATCGTCGGAGATGACGGGGGCGGTCTCGTCCTGGTCACCGTCACCCTGAGGCGGGTGCGCGAAGTCCGGGTCGCGGCGCGAGAGCAGCCAACCGGCGAGAGCGGCCACGGCGATCACCACCGGGAACGGCACCGCGAACAGGGCGAGCGCGGCGAACGACCCACCCGCGAGAGCGATCAGGGCCGGGCGAGTGAGAGACCTCCTGGCCACCCTCAACACGGCCTGGGCGACGATGGCCAACACCGCCGGGGCGAGCCCCGCGAAGACGGCCGCGACGGCGGTGGTGTCCCCGAAGGCGACGTAGACCGCCGAGAGGGCTCCGAGTGCGACCACGCCGGGCAACACGAACAGGGTCCCCGCCGCGATGCCACCGCGAGTGCCGTTGAGCAACCACCCGAGATAGATCGAGAGCTGCTGGGCCTCGGGGCCGGGCAACAGCATGCAGTAGTTGAGCGCGTGGTTGAACCGCCGCTGCCCGATCCAGCGCCGGTCCTCGACGAGGACCCGCTGCATGACCGCGATCTGACCGGCCGGACCTCCGAAGGTCTGCAGGGAGATCAGGAACCACACCCGGAGGGCCGAGCGGAAGGGGACGAGGTCGCGCGCGGCGGCAGTGGCAACAGGGGCCTCACCGGCATCGACAGGGGGCTGGTGGGAGTCGGTGCTCATGCCAACTCCCGTCCGAGGAGGACCTGACGGCGGCAGTACTCGGACAACCCGTCGACGACGGGACCGGACATGGCCGGGGTCTGGTCATCGCCACCGATCATGGCCCCGTCGATGGGGATACCGGCGCGGGTCGACCACGTCATCAGTCCTCCTGGGTGGTGCGGTCGGGATGCGGGGCGTCGCGGGCCGCTGGGGCCGAGCGGCGTTCGGCAGGAGGAGAATAGCCCCGGCGGGAGACCCGGTGGGGTGGGGACCGTCGACGAAGGAGCGGGGAGATCGTCGACGTCCCTCTCCCCCTCCTCGCCGGGGCTGCGAGCCCGGTGGCCTCTCGGGAGTTTCTGACGGGCCGCCTCTGTTGTCGAGCGTTCCGATCGCGATGACGGAAACGTGATGACGGAAACGGGGGTCAGGCCACCCGGCGGCAGCCTCGGCTGCGGGTGCGCACGACGGCCCCCGGGCACCGCGAACGGTCGCCCGCCGCCGGACCCCTTCGTGACCCCCGCCGCTCCAGCAGGTCCGCGCCACCGGGCGCCGGGAGGTGTGCCAGACTGTTACCGACCCGGTCAGGGTCGTTCCCCCGTGGTGTAATCGGCAACACTTCTGATTTTGGTTCAGATATTCCAGGTTCGAGTCCTGGCGGGGGAGCCTCCGGCCCCCTCGCGGATCTCAGCCCATCCCGCCGGAGATCGCGAGCGCCAGGACGAGCAGCAGGATCGCCACGATCGCCAGAACGGCGAGCACGGGTTGGCGCCGGTTGCGCGGGGTGCGGACCTCCTCTTCACCCTGCTGGGTGACGGACTGCGGGTCGGGCTCGTTCGCTCCGGTCATGTGAACCTCTCCTCTTCGATTCGGGCGTACTCCTCCAGCAGTACCAACCCGTGGCGTCCGGCGTCGCCTTCCGCCCGCAGGCCCTCGCGCATCGACCCGAGCATCTCCCGGCCGTGGGGGAAGGGCGGCAGCAGCGGGACGTCGGGGTCGGTGACCGCCTCGATCACCGTGGGCCGGTCCGCCGTGAACGCCGTCTCCAGCGCGGCGTCGAGCTGGTCGGCGTCCTCGACCCGAACCCCGCGCAGCCCCAGCAGCCGGGCGTAACCGGCCATGTCGAACGCCGGGACGTCCTGCGAGGGCGCGAACCGCGGGGCCGCCTCGGTCTCCCGCTGCTCCCAGCTCACCTCCGCCAGGTCGCCGTTGCACAGCACCACCACGACCATCGTGGGGTCGTCCCATCCGGGCCACGCCTCGGAGACGGTGATCAGCTCGTTGATCCCCAACATCTGCACGGCCCCGTCGCCGGCCAGCACCACGACGGGCCTGGCCGGGGCGGTGGCCTTGGCGGCGATCGCGTACGGGATGCCGCAGCCCATCGACGCCAGCGTGGACGACAGGTGGGCCGGGACCGAGGTGGGCAGGTCCATCTGCCGGACGTAGTGGTAGACCGCACTGCCCACGTCCACGGCGAGCCGGGAGTCGTGCGGCATGTGACGGCACAACCGTCGGGCCACCGACTCCGGGTTGAGGCCGCGGGCCGGGACCTCGGCGCGCTCGCGGGAGATCTCGCGCCACTGCTCGACCCAGTGCTCCACCCGGCCGCGCCACGCCGACCGGTCACGCACGCCCACGCGCTCGGTCAGCGCGCGCAACGCCACCGCGGAGTCACCGACCAGCCCCACCTCGACCGGGTAGCGGTTGGCCAGGTGCGACGGGTCGAGGTCGATCTGCACGGCCCGCGCCTGCCCGGGCACCGGGTAGAACTCCGTCCAGGGATCGTTCGATCCGACTATCAGGAGGGTGTCGCAGTTCTGCAGGATGCGCGCGCTCGCCGTCGTCCCCAGGTGCCCCATCGTCCCACCCACCTGCGGGTGGGATTCGTCCACGTACGGCTTGCCCAGGAGGCTCATCGTCACCCCGGCGTCCAGGCGCTCGGCCAGGTCCATCAGTTCCTGCCGGGCCCCGGCCATGCCGCGCCCTGCCAGGATGGCCACCCGCTCCCCCGCGTCCAGCAGTTCGACCGCGCGTGCCACGTCGTCCTCGCGCGGCGAGACCACCCCGTGCGTCCATTCCGGTGCGGTCACCACCACGCCGTGTTCCTGGCCGAGGTCGTCACCCAGGTCGGGGGCGGGCGCGTTCTGGACGTCGTGGGGAAGGACGACGACGACGGGGGTCCGGTGCGTGAGGGCGGCGCGGAACGCCCTGTCGATCACCATGGGCAACTGCTCGGCGGCCACGACGGTCTGCAGATAAGGCCCGGCCACGTCGGCGAACACGCTGCTCAGGTCGATCTCCTGCTGGTAACCGGAGCCGAGCACGCCCGTGTGCTGCTGAGCCACCAGCGCCACCACCGGAACGCTGTCCAGCTTGGCGTCGTACAGGCCGTTGAGCAGGTGCACGGCACCCGGGCCCTGTGTGGAGTTGACCACTCCCACCCCGCCCGAGTACTTGGCGTCGGCCACCGCCATGAACGCCGCGGACTCCTCGTGCCGCGCCCGCATGAACCGCGGTGCCACGTCGGACCGCTGCAGCGCGCCGAGTATCGGGTTGTTCCCGTCCCCGGCGTATCCGTAGATCCGTTCCACATCCCAGGCGACCAGTCGTTCGACGACGAGGTCGGCCACCGTCTTGTCGTGGGTCATCTGTGTCCCCTCTCCGATTGACGGCCCTGATGGTGGGCCCCACCGTAGGGGCCGCACAGGCGGGCCTCCACCGGTACCGCGCAACGACGTGGTCCCCGTCAGACCCAGCCCTTATCCTTTCGGAGACGGTCCGCTCGCCGGACGCGAACCCGACACCGGCACGCCACGCCGCCCGAGGAGACTTGATGACGACACCCGACACCGACCGCTCGCAGACCGCGGTCATCGTCCTGGCCGCCGGTTCCGGCACCCGGATGAAGAGCGCGACCCCCAAGATGCTGCACCGGGTGTGCGGCCGGACGATGCTCGGGCACGCGCTGCACGCCGCGGCCGGGATCCACCCGGAGCAGATCGTCGTGGTGGTGGGGCACCAGCGTGAGCAGGTCGGGGCCGCGGTCGCCGAACTCGCCGTCGACCTGGGTGTCCCGGTGACCACCGCGGTGCAGGAGGAGCAGAACGGCACGGGCGACGCGGTGGCCGCGGGCATGGCCGCCCTGCCCAACGACTTCTCGGGAACGGTGCTGGTCACCACCTCGGACATCCCCCTGCTGGACGCCGACACCCTCCGCGAGGTGGTCACGCGCCACGACCTCCGGCCACGCGCCTCGGTCACCATTCTGACCTCCACGGCCCCCGACCCCACGGGGTACGGGCGGATCGTGCGGAACGACGACGGCGAGGTGCTCAGGATCGTCGAGCACAAGGACGCCTCGGACGACGAGCGGGCGATCGACGAGGTCAACTCCGGCATCTACGCCTTCGACGCCCGCGTCCTGCGGGAGAAGTTGGGCGAACTGGGCACCGACAACTCGCAGGGCGAGCTGTACCTGACCGACGTCATCCAGTTGGCGCGTCAGTCCAACGGGCTCATCCGCGGCCACCGTGTCGAGGACGCCGATCTGGTGGCCGGGGTCAACGACCGCGTCCAGCTGGCCGGGCTGGCCGCCGAGATGAACCGCCGCCTGTGTGAGACGGCCATGCGCGCCGGCGCGACGATCGTCGATCCGGGCAGCACCTGGGTGGACGTGGACGTCCGCATCGGCCGGGACGTCACCATCCTGCCGGGCACCCACCTCACCGGCTCCACCGTGATCGGCGACGGCGCGACCGTCGGACCCGACACCACCCTGCAGGACACCACGGTCGGCGAGGGCGCGAGCGTCGTGCGCACCCATGCCGTCGGCGCGAGCATCGGGCCCGGAGCGGAGGTCGGCCCGTTCGCCTACCTGCGTCCGCAGGCGGAGCTCGGCGAGCGCAGCAAGATCGGCACCTTCGTGGAGGTCAAGAAGTCGAGCATCGGGGCGCACACCAAGGTCCCGCACCTGACCTACGTGGGCGACGCGACCATCGGGGAGCACACCAATATCGGGGCATCCAGCGTCTTCGTCAATTACGACGGGGTGAACAAGAACCGTACAGTGATCGGCGATCACTGCCGCACCGGTTCGGACACCATGTTCATCGCACCGGTGACCGTCGGAGACGGGGCCTATTCGGGCGCGGGTACCGTGATCAAGAACGACGTCCCGCCCGGGGCCCTGGCGGTGTCCGGCGGACGACAGAGGAACATCGACGACTGGGTGATCGAGAACCGACCGGATTCCGGCTCGGCCGAGGCCGCCCTACGTACCCGGAACGACTCCTAGAAGGACGGACTCACCGAGTGAGCGAGTGGATCGACAACCAGAAGAACCTGATGTTTTTCGCGGGGCGTGCGCACCCCGAACTCTCGGATCAGGTCGCCGCCGAGCTGGGGATCGAGGTCACCCCCCAGACCGCCCGCGACTTCGCCAACGGGGAGATCTTCGTCCGCTTCGAGCAGTCTGTCCGCGGCTGCGACGCGTTCGTGCTGCAGAGCTGCCCGGCGCCGCTGAACAAGTGGATCATGGAGCAGCTCATCATGATCGACGCCCTCAAGCGCGGCAGCGCCAAGCGGATCACGGCCGTGCTGCCGTTCTACCCGTACGCGCGGCAGGACAAGAAGCACCGTGGTCGTGAGCCCATCTCGGCCCGCCTGATCGCCGATCTGCTCAAGACCGCCGGCGCCGACCGGATCATCACGGTCGACCTGCACACCGACCAGATCCAGGGCTTCTTCGACGGCCCGGTCGACCACATGCACGCCCAGGGCCAGCTGTCGGACTACGTGCGTGAGCACTACGGCACGGACAACATCTGCGTGGTCTCCCCCGACGCCGGCCGCGTCAAGGTGGGCGAGAAGTGGGCCGACGCCCTCGACGGTGCGCCCCTGGCGTTCGTCCACAAGACCCGCGACCCCAACGTGCCCAACCAGGTCAAGTCCAACCGCGTCGTGGGTGACGTCGAGGGACGCACCTGTGTGCTGATGGACGACATGATCGACACCGGCGGCACCATCGCCGGCGCCGTCAAGGTCCTCAAGGACGCCGGTGCCGGCGACGTGATCATCGCCTGTACCCACGGTGTCTTCTCCGACCCGGCGGCCGAGCGGCTGGCCACGTGCGGGGCCAAGGAGGTCATCACCACCGACACGCTGCCGATCCCGCCGGAGAAGCGGTTCGACAACCTCACCGTGCTGTCCATCGCCCCGCTGCTGGCCCGGACCATCCACGAGGTCTTCGAGAACGGCTCGGTGACCAGCCTGTTCAACGGGAACGCCTGACATGTCCGCGGACGCCGCGGGTCGCGCCACGATCTACCACAACCCGCGCTGTTCGAAGTCCCGGCAGGCGCTCGACCTGCTGCGCGAGCGGGGGGTCGAGCCGACTGTGGTCAAGTACCTCGACACCCCGCCCACGGTCGCCGAGCTCCGCACCCTCATCTCCGACGCCGGGCTGACGGTGCGGCAGGCCGTGCGGGTCAAGGAGGCCGAGTTCACCGAGCTGGGTCTGCTCGAGGCCTCGGACGAGGAACTGCTCGAGGCGATGGTGGCGCACCCCCGGCTCATCGAGCGGCCCTTCGTCGTCACCGGCAAGGGCACCCGCCTGGCGCGGCCCACCTCGGCCGTCGAGGAGATCCTCTGACGGTTGGGGTGGTCGGAGTGACCCGGGCCCCGGCGTGACCCGGAGCCCGGGGTACCCGACGTGATTTGGGGGCGGGGCGCCGCGCCGCTAGGCTGATCGGGTCATCTCGGCGAGGGAGGGCCCTGCAGGGGCCACTCCGTTATCGACGCGATCATTGTCGGTGTGGTCCCCGGTGGGCCGCCCCGGGCGATCGTCTCGGTCGCCGGGGAGGTCTCCCGCCCGCAGAGCGCACGCGCGCTCCCCACCGACAGAAGGTTCACCATGGCCAAGGAAATCAACAACCTCAAGACCTCCATCCGCACCGAGTTCGGCAAGGGCTCCGCCCGCCGCGCCCGTCGTGAGGGCCAGGTCCCCGCGGTGCTCTACGGCCACCACACCGAGCCGCGCCACCTCCTCCTCAACACCCTGGAGTTCGCCGCGGTGCTGCGTGCACACGGCACCAACTCGCTGCTCACGCTGGACATCGAGGGCGAGGAGCAGCTCGCGCTGCCCAAGCAGATCGACGTGCACCCGCTGACCCGCGTCATCGAGCACACCGACCTGCTGGTCGTGCGCAAGGGCGAGAAGGTCACGGTCGAGGTCTCCGTCACGGTCGTCGGCGACGCCGCCCCGGGCACCCTCGTCACCCAGGACGCCAGCTACGTCGAGATCGAGGCCGACGCCACCCTCCTGCCCGAGGGCTTCGAGGTCTCGGTCGAGGACGCCGAGGCAGGCCTCCAGATCACCGCCGCCGACATCGAGCTCCCCGCCGGCAGCACCCTGGTCTCCGATCCCGAGACCCTGATCGTCAACGTGATCGAGGCGCCGACCGAGGCGGACCTCGAGTCCGAGGAGGAGGCAGCCCCCCAGGGTGAGGCCGCCGAGGACGCCGCCCAGGCCGCCGAAGAGGCGTGATCCCCCTCGCCGCGGCCTGAGCTGCGGCGACACCGCCCGCGGGCCCGCTGCCGACCATCGAG
>NZ_JAALED010000498.1:0-9420 GCF_014145155.1 Dietzia sp. B19
GTCCTGCGCGAGCCCGCTGGCTCGGGTTCGGGCTCGGGCTCGGGTCCCGGGGCTGGATCGGGCGGTGGATCGGGCGGTGGTTCGGCATCCGCCGCGACCGCCGGCTCCGCCGGGTCCGGGCTCAGCTCGAGTGACGAGCGGGCGCTGCGCAAGGAGATGTCCAAGATCGAGCGCCAGATGCTCAAACTCGATCAACGACAGGCCACGATCCACGAGGCCCTCACCGCCGCCGCAGGGGAGGCGCTCGACACGGAGAAGCTCGCGTCCCTCGACCGTGATCTCAAGGACGTGAGCGCGGAGAAGGAACAGCTCGAGGAGCGCTGGATGGAGCTCGGCGAACAGGTCGAGAGCTGACCCACCCCGGGGGGACGTCCTCGCGCGGATCCTCCCCACCACTGGTCGCACTCACCGTGCCGCAGGTCGCAGTCACCGACCCGATACTGCCGAATCGTCGCGGTGAGTGCGACCTATAGCTGAGCGCAGTCAAGGATCGACGATGCAGGTCGACCAACGGGGTCGAGTCGCGTTGTGGATGGTCGTCCACCCCATCCACATGCGGGTGACTCACGATACTGGTCTGGCCTCGGTAGGCCGATCATCGGTGTGTGACCGCACCCCACTCCGAGCCGTTCCTCGGTAGCGCTGCGCTGGCCTCCGGCCGAGTGTCGGAGCACCACCTCCGCACCGCGCATCATCGAGTGTTCCCAGATGTCTATGTGAGCACACCGGTGCCCGTCGATCCGACCACGCTGGTTCGCGCTGCAGCATTATGGGCGCCAGCAGGGTCGACGGTGTGCGGGATGGCCGCAGCGCATATCCACGGTGAGCGCTGGTACGCCCCGGAGCTGGTCGCCCGGCAGGTCGAGATCTACGCGCTCGGGACGCCGCATACTCCCGGCGGCGTGCGACTGCGTCGACTGAGACACCCCCTACCCGCGGATCAGCTCACCACCCGCCACGGTGTGGCTGTGACGGCGGTGGCCCGCACAGCGATCGACGTGGCTCGATGGGATGACGACGACGAGCGTGCCATCGCGAAAGTCGACGCACTGTGCAACCGGACCGGGACGGACGTCTCCGAGGTCAGGGCTTTGGCGGCGCAGCTCAGCGGCGTACGCGGGCTGCCCCGGGTGCGGGGCCTGCTCGACCATTGCGATCGGCGGGCGGACTCCCCACCGGAGACCAGACTCAGGCTGATCCTCCAGCGATCAGATGTTCCGGATCCCGAGGTGCAGGTGACCATCCATAACGAGTTCGGAGCAATTGTCACGACAGCCGACTTCGGGTATCCGCGAGAGAAGGTGGCGATCTTCTATGACGGCAGGGTCCACAGCAGCCGCTCCACGTGGGAGAGAGACTCGCGGATCAACGCCGAACTCGCGGAGATGGGCTGGCAGGTGGTCCGGATTACCGCTCAGATGATGCGCAACCCGGCGGCGGTCCTGCGTCAGATCAGAGCAGCTCTCGCCAGAGGGCGATATGCACCGTAGGCCTTGTCGATCTGCGCGAGCGCTGCGGCTTCCACCGGGTGCCCGGAGCCGGTGGTCGCATTCACCGTGGCGTTTGTGCAGATTCGGCACGGTAGCGACGACCAGCGACACGGAGAGTGCGACCAGTGTCGGGACCTCAGGGAATGCGCGGGATACGAGCGCTCTCGGTGCGCGGGGGCACGCCTCACAGGGACGTGCCGACGCCGGGGAGCGGAGAGAGGCACCGGGGGAGTGGTGAAGGTCAGCAGGTCGGGGAGGTGTCGGCGAGACAGGCGGAGAGCAGGGCGTCTACATCGGTGAGGCTCGGCAGGACTGCGTGGGCACCGGCTGATCGCAACTCGTCAGCGGAGACCCGACCGGTGGCGACGGCGACGCAGCGGGCCCCCGAATCGAGTGCGCCGCGGACATCGTGGAGGTGGTCACCGATCACCACCGCGCGCTCAGCGGTCACGTCGAGTCCGCGTGCGCGGGCGGTGGTGAGGGCACCGCGGACGAGGTCGGCACGGTCGGCGTGGTGATCCCCGAACGCCCCTAGCCGCGGATCCGGTAGGCCGTCGAATCCGCACAACCGGAGCTTGAGCAGCGCGGTCCGGCGCATGTTGCCGGTGACGATCCCCTGGTGCAGCCCGTCCACCGAGGCGAGGGCGGCTATCGCCTCGTGAGCTCCCGGAAGGGCACCACCTCCCGCGTCGAGCAGGTCCTGCCCGTGGGCCTCGCACCGCTCGGCGACGGCGTGGAGCAGCGAGGTGACGAGGTCCTCGCGGGGGTCGATCCCGTTACTCTCCAACAGGTCGGTGCAGATCGCGCGGTCGGTCCGCCCGGCGAAGGAGACGCCCATGACGGGCTCACGGCCCACCATCTCGGCGAGCGCGGGGGCGATCATCCGCGAGCCGAACCCGGCGGGGTCGAGCAGCGTGAGGTCGAGGTCCCAGAGGACGAGCAGGGTGCTCACGACGTCGGCTGCAGCAGCGGTGCGAGCCAGGCGGTGAGGAACGCCCGCAGGTCGGCGTCGGAGCGGGAGTCGGGATCATCGAGCACCATCACCGACCAGCCGATGTGCACGCCGACGTCGGCGAGGAAGTCGATGCGGTCGGCGAACTCGGGGAAGCGCTCGACCGCCGGTCCGAGCAGGTGGGCCGTGTACTCGAGGGATCTGTCGACGGCACCCGGGTAGTGGATCGGATTGCCCTCGCCGGACAGCGTCAGGGCCCGCAGGAGCGGGTCACACAGAATCCGACGCCGGGCCTCGATCACGATCTCCACCAGTACCTCGAGCAGCGAGTCGGCCGAATCCATCACGGACTCGTAGGCGCCGACCAGCGCGGTCAACCGCTCGGTGACCGCCTCGCCGATCAACTCCTCACGGGAGCCGAAGATCGAGTACACCGTCTGTCGGCTCACCCCGGCCCGCTTGGCCACGACGGCGATGTTGACCCCGTCGAACCCCACGTCCCCGATCACCGCTCGGGTCGCGCGAAGAATGTTGTCTCGGGACCTCACGCACCCCATTATCGCGCGCGCGGGTGGAGGGTCGCATCCGGAAGGGCCCGGGAGGGTGGGCCCGGGGCCGTAGGATCGCGGGCATGGGCAGCAAGAAGGACGACAAGAAGGCCACTTCGAGCGGAAAGAACACCTCGAGCGGGAAGAACACCTCGAGCGGGAAGAACACGTCCTCCTCACGCGGCGCCACGAACGGGTCGACGAAGAAGGAGCTCCCCAGCGGTCTCGAGAAGCTGCCCAAGAAGGCTTACGAGGCCGAGCTCGAGCGGTTGCAGGCCGAGCTCGTGGAGATGCAGGCCTGGCTCAAGGAGACCGGGAACCGTCTCGTCGTGGTGTTCGAGGGTCGCGATGCCGCCGGCAAGGGCTCGGCGATCAAGCGCATCACCCAGTACCTCAACCCTCGGCACGCCCGCGTGGTCGCGCTGCCCGCCCCGACAGAGGTGCACAAGACACAGTGGTACTTCCAGCGCTACATCGAGCACCTGCCCGCGGCCGGGGAGATCGTGATCTTCGACCGCTCCTGGTACAACCGGGCCGGCGTGGAGCGTGTGATGGGCTTCTGCACCACGGACGAGTACCGCCGCTTCCTGCACCAGGCGCCGATCTTCGAACGCCTGCTCGTGGAGGACGGGATCATGCTGCGCAAGTACTGGTTCTCCGTGTCCGACGAGGAGCAGGAGCGCCGCTTCCGCTCGCGGCACGACGACCCCATGCGCCGGTGGAAGCTCTCGCCGATGGACCTGGAGTCCATCAACCGGTGGGAGGCGTACAGCCGTGCCAAGGACGAGATGTTCGTCCACACCGACATCCCCGAGGCGCCCTGGTACACGGTCGAGTCGGAGGACAAGAAGCGGTCGCGCATCAACGTCATCTCGCACCTGCTCTCCACCGTGCCGTGGGAGAAGCTGGAGCCGCCGACGTTCGAGATCCCGGAACGACCCGAGGGTGCGAGCTACGAGCGCCCGCCGCGCGAGGAGTTCAAGTACGTCCCGGACGTGGCGTCGGAGCTGCTCTGACCGGAGGCGGGGCACGATCGGCGACCTGACGCCGGGCGGGGCGGCGGGGGCGGCCTAGGTAGGAATTCCTAGTATCCCGGCGACGGGCACAGACCGGCCTGCCACACTGGGGGCATGAGCGAATTCGTCACCACCCGGCGAGAAGGCCGGATGCAGCACATCGTCCTGGACCGCCCCAAGGCACTGAACTCCCTCGACCTGCCCATGTGCCGGGCCCTGCACTCCGCCCTGGACGCCGCGTCGCAGGACTCGGGAGTGGAGGCCGTCGTCACCACCAGTACCTCGGAGAAGGCGTTCTGCGCGGGCGGCGACATCCGCGCGCTGCGCGACGCCGCGGCCGCCGGCGAGCACCAGACCAACCGGGAGTTCTTCTCCGAGGAGTACGCGATGGACCTCGCGTACCACACGCACCGGGTGCCCACCGTCGCCGTGATCCACGGCGTCGCGATGGGCGGCGGCCTCGGGATCTCCATCAACGGCTCGCACCGCGTGGTCACCAAGAAGGTCATGATGGCCATGCCGGAGACGGCGATCGGGTTCATCCCCGACGTCGGCGCCAGCCACTTCCTGCCCCGCCTGTGCGGCGGCGGGACCCGGGGCCTCGCGGTGGGGATCTACCTCGGCACCACCGGGGTCCGGATGAACTCCGCCGACGCGCTCTACACGGGTCTGGCCACCCACCTGATCGACGACGCCGACCGCGATGCGTTCGTCTCCGCCGTCGGGTCCGATGGCCTGGACGCCGCCCTGGAGCGCCACGGCCTCGAGCACTCGGCGGCGGGGGAGTCCGCGGTCGAGAAGCACATCGACCGGATCGAGGACGTCTTCTCCCGTGCGACCGTGCAGGAGATGGTCGCGGCCCTGGAGTCCGGTGCGCAGGACGAATGGGCCACCTCGACCCTCGAGATGCTGCGGTCGCACTGCCCGACGTCCGTCATCGCGACCATCGAGCTGCTCCGCGCAGGGGCGGCCGCGAGCGATCTGCGAGAGTGCCTGGCGGCCGAGTTGGCGCTGGGCGGATGGATCACCGCCCGCCCGGACTTCGTCGAAGGCGTCCGGGCCGTGGTGATCGACAAGGACCGCAACCCCACCTGGGACCCCGCCGACCTCGACGACGTTCACGTGGACGCCATCCGTTCGGCGTTGACCGGGGGCTGACAGGGTCTACTCTGATCGGCGTCCAGCGCACGGGGCGCGGGTCGAGGAGGGGCCATGACCACCACCGGTGACGGCGCGCGCGAACCCGATGTGCTCGCCCCGCACGAGGAGCCCAAGGGCTGGGGGATCGCCGGCGTCACCGTGGTGTCCCTGGCCGCCGCGTTCGTCGTGCTCTGGGGGATCTCCCAGCACGCGAACATGGTCATGCCCGCCTTCCTCGCGCTCAACCTGGTGATCGCCGCCCAGCCGCTGCAGCGGCTCCTCGAGCGCGTCGGCCTGCCGAGGTGGGGCGGGATGATCATCGTCCTGGTTGTGCTCTACCTCCTGCTGGCCGCGTTGGTCGGGATGTTGGTGTGGGCGCTGTGGATCGCCGCCGAGGAGATCCCGCAGTACCAGGACAAGTTCGTCGAACTCTATGGCCAGATGATCGAGTTCCTCGGCCGGTTCGGGGTGAGTCAGGACCAGGTCTCATCGAGTCTGGCGGGCGTGGACCCCGGCACGATCATCGGCACCGTCCAGAACGTGGCGGGGCAGTTGTCCTCGGCGGGCGGCCAACTCACCGTCCTGGTGATCGCGCTGACCTTCCTGGTGTTCGACATCCCGGGCATCACCCGCCGTCGGGCCGTGATCGCCCGCCAACGGCCCCGCCTGGCGGACGCCCTGAGCTCCTTCACCCACGGCGTGAAGTCGTACTGGATCGTCTCGACGATCTTCGGCCTCATCGTGGCGGTCGTCGACGTGGTGGCGCTGATGATCATCGGGGTACCGCTGGCGATGGTGTGGGGCGTCCTGGCCTTCGTCACCAACTACATCCCCAACATCGGCTTCGTCCTGGGCCTCGTGCCGCCCGCGCTGTTCGCACTCCTGACCGGTGGGCCGGTCGACGCGATCTGGGTGGTGGTGATCTATTGCGTGGTGAACCTGGTGATCCAGAGCTTCATCCAGCCCAAGTTCACCGGCGACGCCGTGGGGCTGACCCCCACCGTCACGTTTCTCTCGCTGGTGTTCTGGGCGTCCGTGGCCGGTGCTCTGGGCGCGATCCTGGCCGTGCCGCTGACCCTCGCGGTCAAGGCCTTCCTCGTGGACGCCGACCCCCGGATGACGTGGTTCTCGACGTTCATGACCACTCCCGACGCCGATGCCAAACGCGACCGGCGGCGGGCCGGGAAGCTGCCGGCACCGCGCTGACCCTCCCCGCGGGCGCGGGGGCGGGGGCTCCGGTTGCGCCGGTTGCGCCGGGGGCGGCGGACGCGCGCGGTCAGTCGGGGGATCCGGGATCGCCGGGTTCGTCCCCGGCGGGCGCCCTGGTGAAGGTCCCGAGACCGTTGCCGTCCAGGAGTTCGACGGTGACCTCGTCGTCGTCGAACGTCACGGAACCCCGCGACCCCGGCGGCCAGTTCTCACTCCGCGGTTCGACCGCGAACGTGTCTCCGACCCAGGGCTCGAGTGGCCAGGCGGCGGCGCCGCCGACGGTCATCTCCAGCGCGTCCTCCGACTCTCTGACCTCGAGGGTCCCGAAGTAGTCGTTGCGGTACGTCCCGACCAGCTCGGCCGGGTCCCTCGACGGTGCCGGATCGGCCGGTGGGGTCGCGTCCACCAGGCCCCCGACCGGGTCGAGCAGTGACGCGAACGCCTGGCCGAACAGATCCCGCCAGTCCAGCGTGGGGTCGCCGTACTGGGCGTAGTCGGCGAACCTGGCGTTGATCGTCTCCGCCACCCCGCTCGGCGAGGCGTTGGTCACCGTGATGATCCCCAGGTCGAGCGAGGGCAGCATGAGCATCGCGGTGCCCGCCCCGAGGGCGAACGCCCCGGAGTGGCTCCACTGGACCCGCCCCGAGGAACTGGTACCGATGTTGAACCCGTAGCCGTAGGAACCGGGGCGGTCCGCGGCGGCCCGGGGAGGCGAGGAGACGATCTGCGGGGTGAGGGCCTCGCGCAACGCCTCGGCGGGCACGACCTGGGAGCCGCCGGGCCCCTTGCCGTCGTCGAGCACCATCGCCATCCAGGCGGCCATGTCGGTCACCGACGAACTCAGGCCCCCCGCCGGGGCCTGGGCGTCGGGGTCGCGCTGGGGATCGGCCGGGACCCACTCCCCGTCCGGGTCGCCCTGGTCCGCGGAGTCGGGGGAGTCGGCGCGGACGTGGCCGACCGCCCGGTTGTCCCGTTCGAGCAACTCGTCGTGGGAATACGAGGTGTCGGTCATACCGAGCGGGTCGAAGATGCGCTCGCGACCCAGCTCGTCCCAGGGGGTCCCCGCCGCGACCGCCACCGCCTCGGCCCCCGCGGTGAGTCCGAAGTTGGTGTACGCGTACGAGGCCCGGAACGGCGTGAGCGGCAGGTGGCGCAGCCCGTGCAGGACCGCGGGTCGGTCGTAGCCCAGGTCCTCGAGGTCGTCACCCGCGTGCCCGGGCAGCCCGGAGCGGTGCGCGAAGACGTCGCCGACGGTCACGAAGGGGGACAGCTGGGGATCGGAGAGCTCGAACCACGGCAGGTACTCGCTGACGGGTGTGGACCAGTCGACCTCTCCGTTGGCGCTCTCCGCTGCCACCACCGTGGCGCTGACCGACTTGGAGATCGAGGCCAACGGGAAGACGGTCCGGGCGTCCACCTCGGCGCCCGTGTTGGTGTCCCGGACGCCGAACCCCTCCGCGAGCACCACCTCGCCGCCGTGCACCACGGCCACGGCCGCGCCCGGGATGCCGGAGGCGTCCAGTTCCTCCTCGACGATGTCGGTGACCTTGCCGATCGCGTACTCGATCCGGTCCTCGCTGACCTCGAGCCCCGAGTAGGCGGCCGGACTCTCGTCGGGGCCGGGTGTGGCCACCGGTGTCCCGCACGCCGATCCGAGGAGCGCGACGGCCGCGCACACGCTGATCGCTCCCAGGGTCCGACGGTGCCCGGTGGCCGAATCGGTGGTCATCCGCCCAGCTTAGACCGCCGGAGGGGTCCCGGAGGCCCGTGTCGGACCATTCCCCGCGACTCGGTTGCGGTGCGCGTCGATCAGGTCGCGATACCAGTACCAGGAGTCCTTGCGGGTGCGCGTCAGGGTGCTGTGGTCGACGTGGACCAGGCCGAAACGCTCGGCGTACCCGGCGGCCCACTCGAAGTTGTCCATCGCCGACCACACGTAGTAGCCGTCCACGGTCACGCCCGCGTCGAGGGAGTCCATCACGGCCGCCAGGTGCGCGCGCAGATAGTCGATCCGGCGCTCGTCGTGGACCGCGCCGTCCGGACCGGGTCCGTCGTGGTACGAGCACCCGTTCTCGGTCACCGTCACCGGCGGCAGTCCCGGATAGCGCTCGTGGAGGGCCACGAGGATGTCGGTGAGGCCCGACGGCACGACGGGCCAGTCGAAGTCGGTCCGCTCGACGCCCTCGATCCGCACCGGGCGGAACGGCATGTCCTCCGGGAAGTCCACCTCGAGCACCCCGGCGTAGTCGGCGTCGGGGCGTGGGGACTCGATCACCGTGGGTTCGTAGTAGTTGACGCCGTAGTGGTCGAGGGGGCTCGCGATGACGACGAGGTCCTGCTCGAGCTGGTCGGCGGTCAGGCCGGCGGTGGTCATGACGAGCTCGGCCACCCAGTCCTCCGGGTAGGCGCCCCGGAGGACCGGATCGGAGAACAGCCAGTTGGTCAGGATGCGGAACATCTCGGCGGCCCCGACGTCCTCCGGGGAGTCGGTCGCGGCGATGACGGGGAAGTGCTGTTGCACCACCCCGACCTCGTGCCGGGGGCCGGCGGCACGGATCGCCCCGACCGCCAGACCGTGTGCGCGGAGCAGGTTGTGGGCCACGGGCAGGCAGTCCAGTCCCATCCCGAGCGCCGGCGCGTGATCGGTGAGTCCGTGGCCGTAGAGGGTGTGGACGTTCATCTCGTTGAGCGTGAGCCAGCGGGTGACGCGGTCGCCGAGGGCGTCGACCACCACGGCGGTGTAGTCGGCCAGGGCCTGCGAGGTGTCCCGGCTCAGCCAGCCGCCCTCGTCCTGCAGGGCCTGGGGAAGGTCCCAGTGATAGAGGGTGGGCACCGGGCGGATCCCGGCCGCCAGGAGGTCGTTGACGAGCCGCGAGTAGAAGTCCAGGCCGGGCCGGTTGACCTGCCCGCGCCCGGTGGGCAGGACCCGCGACCAGGAGATCGAGAACCGGTAGTCGTCGACGCCCAGGGCGGCCAGGTCGCGGACGTCCTCGGCGTGGCGGTGGTAGTGATCGCACGCCACGGCCGGGGTGTCGCCGCCGCAGGCTCGCGGCGAGGAACTCTTC
>NZ_JAALED010000498.1:9430-11593 GCF_014145155.1 Dietzia sp. B19
GTCGAGGGCTGCCCGTATCAAGGCTAAGTCCAAAGTCACTGTGGTGATTGGCAACCCGCCCTATGACGAACGGGCACAAGGTCGCGGCGGCTGGATCGAGAACGGAAGCGACAGCGAGAAGACGAAGAAAGGCGGCGGTTACCGCCCCTTAGATGACTTCCGCGCCGAGGGAAACGGCCGCACCGAGTACGTCCTCAAGAACCTCTACATCTACTTCTGGCGGTGGGCTACCTGGAAAGTCTTCGACGCCAACGCAAACCTACCCAACGGTGACGTGGGAGTCGTTTGCTACATCACCACCTCAGGCTATCTACGCGGCGCCGGATTCAAGGGCATGCGCGAGTACCTACGCCGCACCACCAGCGAAGGCTGGATTATCGATGTCTCCCCCGAGGGAATGCGTCCCGACGTACCGACTCGAATCTTCCCTGGCGTGCAGCAACCACTCGCGATCGCGATCTTCACTCGCCGCCCGGATTGCGATTCAGATGTGCCGGCCACGATTCACTACACCGCGATCCACGGCCGACGGTTCGAGAAGTACGACGCCCTGACCAAACTGAACCTCGACGGTGACCAGTGGCGCCAAGCTCGCACAGCCTGGCAAGCACCGTTCACACCAGCAGCAGACACCGACTGGGACGACTTCCCTGCGGTCAATGACCTTCTCCCATGGACAGCTCCTGGGATAAAGCCGAACCGCACCTGGGTTTACGCGCCCGCTCGCGAAATCCTGTCGGATCGACTCCTGCGGGTTATCTCTGAGAGCGACCCCGACCGCAAGAAGGTTCTGTTTAAAGAGACGTCATCGTCCCACCTAGAAACCACCACGAAACCCCTCAGCGGTTCGGATACAGAACAAGGCACCGCCGCGCCGTTCTCCGAAGAGAAGCCGGCTCACGCCCGGGCTGCGAGGCACGTGCGGGTCGGATTTCGATCGTTCGACCGCCAATGGCTCATTGCCGATCGACGATTGATGCACCGTCCGTCCCCTGATCTCTGGGCAGCACGGCGTCCAGGGCAGATCTTCGTCGTGGAGCAGCACGCCGAAGCAATCAGCCACGGACCAGGGGTTGTGTTCTCGGCGCTGATCCCTGACATGCATCACTTCAACAATCGGGGAGGACGAGCGCTCCCGCTACTGCACCCCGGCGGGCGACCTAACATCGCCGCCGGCCTCCTTGGCGCACTGTCCACACTTACTGGGCGCCCTGTCACACCAGAGGATGTTGTCGCCTACCTAGCGGGGGTGCTCTCCCATCCCGGGTTTACCGCGCGTTTCGCAGACGAGCTGACTACCCCGGGCATCCGAGTGCCGTTTACGACCAGTCCGGAGCTCTTCGAACGAGCCGTCACGCTCGGGATGGAGGTTGCCTGGCTGCACACCTATGGCGCTACGTTCGTTGACCCAGAGTCCGGGCGTCCAGCCGGCGATGTGCGGCTCGCGGCTGGAGATTCTCGTCGGGTGATGAATTTAGCGGCGATAGCTGAGATGCCATCCGAGATGATATTCAATGAGGCCACGGGTGAGGTGCGACTCGGTGGTGGCGCATTCGGCCCGGTGAGTCCTGCGGTGTGGGAGTACACCGTGGGAGGAAAGAACGTGCTCCGGTCGTGGTTCGGCTACCGCAAGGCCGAACCAGGAGGAAAGAAGTCCAGTCCCCTCGACGATGTACATGTCTCGTCTTGGCCGCCCGAGTGGACCAGCGAGCTTCTTGACTTGCTGTCGGTGCTCACCCGCCTGGTCGGGCTCGAGGAAGCGCAGGTGGAACTGCTGGATGAGATCATGTCCGTCTCGCTGGCGTCTCGAGACATGCTTGCCTCCGCCGGTGCCGTCTGGCCGGACGGGACAAAGGACTCCCAACGCAGGCCAGATTATTCGAGTGCACAGCCCGGCTTCGATGAGGGCGACGAAGGACAGCTGGGCTTCTCCTTCACGTGAGAGACCCGTGATCGCGGGTCCGGGTGTAGCTCGCCGTTCCAAGTTGCTCAGCTCGTGGGCGTTCGAGCGACGGCTTCACCGCCATACTTGTCGTATGACAGAACCGAGACCGGCAGACCAGGCTGCTCTTGAGGGCCTGCGCCAGGACCAGACGGGGGTCTGCTGGTGGTGCGGGAGCATCGCGGACAGTCAGGAGCTGACCTGCCGCGTTGATTTCGGAC
>NZ_JAALED010000498.1:11603-17005 GCF_014145155.1 Dietzia sp. B19
CGGGACCACACGTGACGGCGGGTGCGGGCACGCGCTACCTGGATCTTCTTGCGCTTGCCGGCAGTGATCTCATCGAGTGTGCGCCACACCGTCGGGGCCGAGGCTACCGGGCCCAGGGCCTCGGATTGGTGGCGCAGGACGCCGATGTCTGAGATGGACTCGCCGCCATCGGCCAGCATCACCGCGACGTCGATCAACACCCGGCCGCGATCGTGGATCGGGATGAACCGGCGGCGGGCCATGGCCCCTGACAGCGCGGCGGTCAGACCGACCTGATCAGCCAGAAGCCGAGGCGCGATGGCCCCGGCATGAGAGACCACCCCGACACCATCAGCAGTAACGGACAGGCCAGACGACCACGACGTACGCTTCACCTACCGAGTGCTTTCTGTGTGGGGACATGGAACCTTAGACAAGTCCCAGTTTCCCCTGTTCAGGAAGCACTTCGGTCTATTTTCGCCCAGCGATCCGCAGATCCCCGTGAATCACCGGGGTTAACCAAGGGTGGGCCGTTCCGAGCCCTATCCGAGCAATTTCTGGACGGTTGTTCAGAGCTTTCGCGGGCCCGGTGAGGCGTGTGTGACTCGAGGGTCAGTTGGTGTCGGCGACCAGCGGTTCGATGGTGAGGTGATCCATCTCCTTGCTGATGTACTGCAGGCGCCACTTGTCGCCGAACAGGGCCAGCAGTTCGCCGTCGGTGCGCTGGAACACCTCCACCCCGCGCTGACGGCCGAGCTCGTCGGCGGAGGCGGCGTCGGTGCGGCGGGCGATGGAGTACGGCAGGTTGTCGACGACGACCTCGACGTTGAACTCGGTCTTCATGCGGGCGGTCACCACCTCGAACTGCATGGGCCCGACCGCCGCCATGACCGGGTTCGCGTCGCCGCGGGTGTCGTTGCGCAGGATCTGAACCACGCCCTCGGCGGCCAGCTGGTCGATCGCCTTGCGGAACTGCTTGTACTTGCCCAGCGATTGCGCGCGGACCACGGCGAAGTGCTCGGGGGCGAACTGGGGGATCGGCGGGAACTGCACCTTCTTACCGGTGTAGAGGGTGTCGCCGGGGGCCAGCGCGGTGGCGTTGACCAGGCCCACCACGTCGCCCGGGTAGGCGGTCTCGACGGTGGTGCGGTCGCGGCCGAAGACGGTGAGCGCGTACTTCGTGGTGAACGGCTTGGCGGACTGGGCGTGGGTGACCACCATGCCGCGCTCGAACTCGCCGGAGACCACGCGCATGAACGCGAGCCGGTCGCGGTGCGCGGCGTCCATGCCGGCCTGCACCTTGAACACGACCGCGGAGAACGGATCCGAGGTCTCACGCGGCGCGCCGGTGACGGTGTCCCACGCGTGCGGCGGCGGGGCCAGCTCGACCAACGCGTCGAGGATCTGGTGGACGCCGAAGTTGAGCATCGCGGAGGCGAAGATCACCGGGCTGGTCTCGCCGGCCAGGTAGAGCTCCTGGTCGTGGTCCTGACCCATGGCGGAGAGCAGTTCGGACTCCTCGACGGCGGTCTCCCAGACCTCGCCCTCGCGCTCGGCGGCGGCGGCCGGGTCGTAGTGCTCCTCCGGGGCGATGGTCGAGCCGCCGGCGGTGCGGGTGAAGTGGATGTACTCCTCCGGCGCCCCCTCGGGGCCGCGGCGGAGCAGGCCCCGGTAGTCGCCGGCGATGCCCACGGGCATGAACAGGGGGGTGGGGACCAGGCCGATCTGCTCGGTGATCTCGTCCAGCAGTTCCAGCGGCGCCTGCCCCGGCCGGTCCCACTTGTTGATCACCGTGATGATGGGCAGCCCGTTGTGCTTGCACACCCGGAACAGCTTCAGCGTCTGCGGCTCGAGGCCCTTGGCGGCATCGATGAGCATGACCGCGGCATCGACCGCGGTGAGGACGCGGTAGGTGTCCTCGGAGAAGTCGGCGTGGCCGGGGGTGTCCACCAGGTTGATGACGTACGGCTCGTCGTCGTCCGGCGCCCCGGCCGGCTTGTAGGTGAACTGCAGTGCCGTGGAGCTGACCGAGATGCCGCGGGCCTTCTCCATCTCCATCCAGTCCGACACGGTGGCGCGGCGACCGGACTTGCCGTGGACGGCGCCGGCCTCGGTGATGACCCGCGCGTGCAGCGCGAGCGCCTCGGTGAGCGTGGACTTGCCGGCGTCCGGGTGGGCGATCACGGCGAAGGTGCGGCGTCGGGCGACCTCGGAGCGTACGTCCGTGTGGGCCCCGGACCTGTCGGGACCAGCGGGTTGCCCGGTCGTCCCGGTGTCCTCGGCGGTCTCCGTCACGCGTCCTCCTCGGTGCTCCGGCGGCCCTCGCCGTCGTCATCCCAGGGTACGTCCGTCCACGTTCGAGCACCCAATCCGCCGGTGCGCCGCCCGGGGTCTGCGGGCGCGCGCGAAAGGCGAGGTCACGCGGGGCGCGATGTCGGACCCGGCGCCTACGGTGCGCAGTGGCGACGTCACCGGACGCGCCGGAGCGGAGACGGGAATGAGTGCGAGCAGGGACGGTTCTGTGGTCGGGGACGCACGGGTACGCGAGGAGCGGAGGGCGGCGCTACGCGACCTGCTCCCGGCGGTCGAGCGGTTGCGTGGTGTCCGCTCGGTCGTGTGGTCCGGGGGCGGTCAGAACGAGGACGGCTCGTATAACCTCCGGTACCCGATCTACGACCGCGACACCGAGAAGGTCATGGAGGTCTGCAACGGGGGAGCGCTGACCGATGTCGAGTACCGGCGGACGCTCCAGCGGCGAGGTGGGCACGGAATGGGCAGCCGGGCACCTGATCTCGTGGCGTTGGCCCGGGACTCCGACGAGGAGCTGGCCGTCGCGCTGCTCACCTGGATGATGCGGTCCGAGAGGTTCAGCGAGGGTGAGGTCGCGGCGTCGCTGGAGAGCGGGGCGCTCGTGGCGCTTCTCGACCGGCTGCGAGAGCTGTACGACATGTGATCGCCCCACGAGCCGGTCGTGCGCTCCTGCTCCGGCCCGTCAGTGCCCCCGCGCCCAGAGCGGCGTCACGTCGCAGCCGCCGGGGACGGCTCACGCGGAGTGGACCTGGTTCTGGGCGGTCTCCAGCCCGTGCGTGAGGAGCAGTTCGACGGCGTCGGCAGCGTCCTGGACCAGGAACGGCACGTCGGGTTGCTCGAGCTTAGAGAAGCGCTTGAGTACGTAATCCGCCACCGCCATGCGACCCGGTGGCCGGCCGACCCCCGCGCGGACGCGGATGTAGTCGCGCGTGCCGAGGGCGCTGGTCACCGAGCGCAGGCCGTTGTGCCCGCCCTCGCCCCCGCCACGCTTGAGCCGGACCTGACCGAAATCGATGTCGATCTCGTCGTGCACCACGATCACCTCGGTGGGGGCGACGGAGAAGTACTTCGCCACCGCCGCGACGGGGCCCCCGGACAGGTTCATGTAGCTCCGCGGACGGGCCAGGACCACGGCCTGGTCGGCCAACCGCGTCTGGGCGACCTCGCAGTTGGTCCGCTTGTGCGTGGAGAAGCTCGCGGGCATGGGAAGGGCGCGGGAGGCGAGCTCGACCAGCACGTCCCAGCCGATGTTGTGTCGGGTGCCCTCGTAGTCGGGACCGGGGTTGGCCAGGCCCACGACGAGTCTGGGTCCGGGGGCGTCAGCGGTACTCACGGACCCATGGTCCCAGACGGAGTCGGTCGCCGCTCCCGTCGGTCGACTCCCCACCCGCTCGCCTCCGCTCCGGCTCGGGCCGTCATGCCTGCAGCTCGGCCCGGGCCGTCTCGAGCACCGCCGCCGTCAGGGCGTCGAGGTCGGGGGACTGGAGTCTCCAGTGTTGCCAGAACAGTGGGACGTCGAGGGGGCGGTCGGGGGAGACCTCGGCGAGCTCGCCGGAGACCAGCCACGGTGTGGCCAGTCGCTCAGGGACCAGGCCCCACCCCAACCCGGCGGCGATGGCCCGGACGTGGTCGTGCGAACTGGGCACGAAGTGTCGGGGCCCGGTCGGTTCGCGGCGGGCCAACCGTCGGTAGTGGTGGTTCTGGTGGGCGTCGCTGCGATCGAAGTCGACGATGGGGGCTCGGCCCAGCGCGGTCGTGGGCGAACCGTCCCGCAGGTGCCGGGCCACGAACCCGGGACTGGCGCACGCGAGGTACCGCATCGACCCCAGCGGCAGTGACCGGCACCCCTGGACGGGTCGGGACTCGCTGGTCACCGCCGCCATCACCTCGCCGCGCCGGAGGAGCTGGGAGGACAACGACTCGTCCTCGCGGCGGAGGTCGAAGACCACCCGGCCCGAGGAGTGGACCTCGGTCATGGCGTCGAGGAACCAGGTGGCCAGCGAATCGGAGTTGCACGCCACCGCCAGGACCACATGCTCTGTCGGGGTGCCCGCTCCGTCGAACTCGCGGGACAGGGATTCCTCGAGGTGGAGCATCTGCCGTGCGGTCCGGAGCACTGTCTCGCCGGAGCCGGTCGCCGTGACCGGGCGGTCCCGGCGGACCAGGATTCGGCCGGCCGAGTCCTCCAGCGCTCGAATCCGCTGGGACACCGCGGACTGCGTGAGGTGGAGGTGGGTGGCGGCCGCGTCGAACGAACCGAGGTCGACGACGGCCACGAGGGTGCGCAGCTGGTCCAGGTGAAGTGCGTCCATAAGTGAGGCTAATGCTAACCAAGGAACTGTAGTAGCGCTACATCCATCGCGACCCTAGCGTGGGGACGTGACCACCACCTCCACGCTTCTCATGGGCGCCGGCATGGGCCTCGGGCTCATCGCCGCCGTCGGCGCACAGAACGCCTACGTCCTCCAACGCTCGATCCGCGGCGACGTGGCGATGGTTCCGATCGTGATCTTCTGCGTCCTGTCCGAGGCGGCCCTGATCCTGCTCGGCGTGGCCGGGGTCGGGGCGCTGGTCGAGTCCGCGCCCGCCGCCATCACGGTGATGAAGTGGTTCGGGGTGGTGTTCCTGCTGGCCTACGGCGCCTTCGCCGCATCCCGCGCCCTGCGCCCCGGCAGCGGGCTGCAGGTGGACGGCGACGCACGGATCCCCTCGACCCTGGGCGCGGTGGCGGCGTGCGCGGCGTTCACCTGGCTCAACCCCCACGCCTATCTGGACAGCGTGGTGTTCCTGGGGACCCTCGCCAACCAGCAGGCGGGGGATCTGCGCTGGGTGTTCGCGGCCGGGGCGTTCCTCGCCGGCACGGCATGGTTCGCGTTGATCGGTTTCGGGGGCAGGGCCCTGCGTGGAGTGTTCGCCAGGCCCGGGGCGTGGCGGGTGCTGGACGCGGGGATCGCCGTGATGATGGTCGTCCTGGCCGTCGGCCTCATTCGGGGCTAGGTCTCGACTGCGGCTAGGTCTCGACTGCGGTCGGGACCAGCCGGCCGGTGCGTCCGGACGAGGGGTTCCGGAATCGACCGCGGGCCCGCTCCGACTCGATGGTCGGCAGCGGGCCC
>NZ_JAALED010000499.1:0-2023 GCF_014145155.1 Dietzia sp. B19
CGCTCGTGCAGGGCCTCGCGCTCGTCCTTCGGCGCCGCTGCGAGCGTGCGCTTGTGCAGGATGCCCACCGCCGCCTTGGCGCCCATCACGGCCACCTCCGCGTCGGGCCACGCGAACACGGCGGAGGCGCCCAGCGCGCGCGAGTTCATGGCGATGTAGGCGCCGCCGTAGATCTTGCGGGTGACCAGCGTGACGCGGGCGACGGACGCCTCCGCGAAGGCGTGCAGCAGTTTGGCGCCACGCCGGACGACGCCCTCCCACTCCTGGGAGACCCCGGGGAGGTAACCGGGGACGTCGACGACGACGAGCAGCGGTACGCCGAACGCGTTGCACAGGCGGACGAACCGGGAGGCCTTCTCGGCCGACTCGGAGTTGAGGCAACCCCCCAGGCGGAGCGGGTTGTTGGCGATCACGCCGACCGTGCGGCCCGACATCCTGCCGAAGCCCACCACGATGCTGGGCGCCCACTTGGCCTGGAGCTCCTCGAAGGTCGTGCTCCCGTCCAGCTCGGACGAGTCGAGGATGCCGTGGACGAGGGGACGCACGTCGTAGGCCCGCTTGGGTGACTCCGGGAGCAACCCCGCCAGATCCGTGTGGTCGCCCTCGAGCGCCCGCAGATCGAACTCACCCTGCGCGGACAGGAGGTTCACCAGCCGCCGCGCGCGGTGCAGAGCGTCCCGCTCGTCAGCGGCGGCGATGTGACACACGCCGGACTTGCGGTGGTGGACGTCCTGGCCGCCGAGGCCCTCCATGTCCACCTGTTCCCCGGTGACGGAGCGGACCACGTCGGGTCCGGTGACGAAGATCTTGCCCGCCGGCGCCATGATCACGACGTCCGTGAGCGCGGGGCCGTACGCGGCACCGCCGGCGGCGGGCCCGAGCACGACCGAGATCTGCGGCACGTGGCCCGAGGCGCGGACCATGGCCTCGAAGACCAGGCCGACCGCGTGCAGCGCCTCGACGCCCTCGGCGAGTCGTGCCCCTCCCGAGTGCCACACGCCCACGACGGGCAGGTGCTCGTCGATGGCGGTGTCGATCGCGTGGACGATGTGACGGCACCCGTCCAGGCCCATCGCGCCACCCATGACGGTGGCGTCGGTGGCATAGGCGATCGTGGGTTCGCCGTCGATCAGGCCCCGCGCGGCGAGCGCGCCCGACGCGTCGGGTTCCGTGAGGAACTCCAGTGATGCCGGATCGAAGAGGTTCTCGAGCCGGGCGACGGGGTCGCGCGGGTCGATCTGGGTGTTCTGGTCCACGGTGCTCGTGATGGTCATCGAATGCAGTCCTTTCCGCGGCGCACCTCCCGGATGGGAGGGTGCGCTCCTTATGGACCCCCGGACTGGCTGGTGTGGGAGAGGCGAGCGATCCGGGACCCCCGTCCCTGATCACGCCTTCCGCCCGTCACCCCGCGTGACGCGGGGTGCTCTCGTGTGTCGGGTCCCGGACGTGGGGTGGAGACGCGGGCTCGTCTGGTGCACCGACCGCACCTTCGGCCCTGAACGCGTCCCCGCCCCGTGCTCCGGGACGTGGTGTCAGCTCTGGTCGATCTTCTGGATGTAGTCGACCGCATCCTGCACAGTACGCAACTTGGCGAGGTCCTCGTCCGGGATCTCCACCCCGTAGCGGTCCTCCGTCTGGACCGCGATCTCCACCATGGAGAGCGAATCGATGTCCAGATCGTCCACGAAGGACTTCTCCGGGGTCACCTCGGAAGGCTCGATTCCGGTGACCTCCTCGACGATCTCCGCAAGTCCGGAGATGATCTCGGCCTCGGTGCGTGCCATGTGGTGTCCTTTCTGGTGGTGTCGTCGCGCCCGGTCGGGCACGGCGGGGTCGTCATGACGCGACCGCCGGGCGAGGCCGGCGACCGCGGGTTCGTGGGGGTGGTCTACGCGCCGCTGAGTGCGGGGACGGCGTCGAGCGCGTCCTCCAGGTCCTCGGGCGTGGTGACGCCGTGCCGGGGCACCTCGCGCATCATGCGCTTGGCCAGGCCGACGAGCGCCCCGGACGGGGGGAGCTCGAA
>NZ_JAALED010000500.1:0-2471 GCF_014145155.1 Dietzia sp. B19
GCCGCCGAACAGGCTCCCGCCGACGCGGGTCGGGCGCCCGAGGTGAGGACCCGCGAGGTCACCGCGACCGCGGTGTACGTCAACCTCGCGACCCCCGACGCCGCGGCCCGGGTCGCCGCGATGGACGTCGATGGCGTGGGCCTGTTGCGCGCGGAGTTCCTCATCACCAGCGCGCTGGACGGCGTCCACCCGCGCACGCTCATCGCCGAGGGCAGGGCGGAGGAGTACGTGGGACGGATGGCCTCCGGCATCAGCACGATCGCCGCGGCCTTCGACCCCCGACCGGTGGTCTACCGCGCCACGGACCTGCGTTCCAACGAGTTCCGTGGCCTGCTCGGCGGCGAGGTCGAGGCCGAGGAGCGCAACCCGATGATCGGCTACCGCGGGTGCTTCCGCTACACGCAGGAACCGGACCTGTTCCGACTGGAGCTGGACGCGTTGGCCCGGGTGCGGCAGAAGCACGGCAACCTGCACCTGATGATCCCGTTCGTCCGCACCGGGTGGGAGCTCCGGGCCTGCCTGGACATCATCGACGCCCACCCGATCGGCCGGGACAAGGGACTCAAGCGATGGATCATGGCCGAGGTCCCGTCGGTCGTCCACTGGATCCCCGAGTACGCCGCGATGGGCATCGACGGGGTCTCGATCGGGTCCAACGACCTCACCCAGCTGACGCTCGGGGTGGACCGCGACTCCGAGGTCTGCGCGGAGCTCTTCGACTCGATGGACCCGGCGGTTCTGGCGTTCATCGACCAGATCATCGACCGCTGCCATGAATCGGGACTCACGGTCTCGCTGTGCGGGCAGGCCGCCTCGACCGACCCGGCGATGGCCGAACACCTCGTCCGCAAAGGCGTGACGTCGGTGTCGGTCACACCGGACTACGCGGAGATCACCCGGCGGACCGTGGCGCGGGCCGAGAAATCGATCCTGCTCGATGCGGCCCGATCGGCCGCGCGCCGCCCACCTGCGAAATAAGAGTCTTTCCTCACCTTGGACGGATCGCTGACGACGCACTAACATCTGTCTTGTTACCGACGGGTAGGTTCCGGTGCGCCCATGGACACCAGTGCCGACCCGCGCGGCCACCTCCATTGCCACGACACCGCACTCCGATCGGAGAAGACCGTAATGGGTCACTACAAGAGCAACGTCCGCGATCTCGAGTTCAACATGTTCGAGGTCCTGCGCATGAACGAGGCACTCGACGCCGGCGAGTTCGGCGACATGGACACCGAGACCGCCCGGGGCATCCTCTCCGAGGTCGCGACCCTCACCGAGGGCCCGGTCGCCGAGTCCTTCTCGTCGGCCGACCGCAACCCGCCGGTCTTCGACCCCGAGACCCACTCGGTCTCCCTGCCCGAGGACTTCAAGAAGTCGTTCCGCGCCTGGTACGACGCCGGCTACTGGTCGATGGGACTGCCGGAGGAGCTCGGCGGGATGCCGGCCCCCCGCGCGATGGTGTGGGCCACCGGCGAGATGATGCTCGGGGCCAACCCGGCGGCGTTCATGTACGGCGCCGGCCCCGCCTTCGCCGCCGTCCTCTACGAGAACGGCACCGAGGAGCAGAAGCAGTGGGCCGCCACCTGCGTCGAGCGCGGCTGGGGAGCGACCATGGTCCTCACCGAGCCCGACGCCGGCTCCGATGTCGGTTCCGGCCGCACGAAGGCGGTCAAGCAGGACGACGGCTCCTGGCACATCGAGGGCGTCAAGCGCTTCATCACCTCGGCCGACTCCGACGACATGTTCGAGAACATCTTCCACCTGGTCCTGGCGCGCCCCGAGGGCGCCGGCCCCGGCACCAAGGGCCTGTCGCTGTTCTTCGTGCCCAAGTTCCACTTCGACTTCGAGAAGAACGAGATGGGCGAGCGCAACGGGGTGTTCGTCACCGGCGTCGAGCACAAGATGGGCCTCAAGGTCTCCACGACCTGCGAACTGACCTTCGGCGGTCACGGCGTGCCCGCCAAGGGCTGGATGGTCGGCGGCGACGAGCTCAACCAGGGCATCCGCCAGATGTTCGATGTCATCGAGCACGCGCGCATGATGGTCGGCACCAAGGCCATCTCCACCCTGTCGACGGGCTACCTCAACGCCCTGGAGTTCGCCAAGGAGCGCGTCCAGGGTGGCGACATGGTCGAGATGGCCGACAAGAACGCCCCCCGCGTGACCATCACCCACCACCCGGACGTGCGCCGGGCGCTCATCCGCCAGAAGGCGTTCGCCGAGGGCCTGCGCGCGGTGTACATGTACACCGCCGCCCACCAGGACGTCGAGATCGCCGAGCGCGTCTCCGGTGCCGACGGCGAGCTCGCCCACCGCGTCAACGACCTGCTCCTGCCGATCGTCAAGGGTGTCGGGTCCGAGCGGGCGTACGAGCTGCTCACCGAGTCGCTTCAGACCTTCGGCGGGTCGGGCTTCCTGCAGGACTACCCGATCGAGCAGTACATCCGCGACGCCAAGATCGACTCCCT
>NZ_JAALED010000052.1:0-3927 GCF_014145155.1 Dietzia sp. B19
TCCACGAGAGCCGCCCGGGTCATCCGCTGCAGTGCGACGGGCGCCCCGCGGCGACGTTGGGCCACCATCAGGGTGGCCACCGACGCGGCGATTCCGGCGATCACCAGAGGGCGGTCCTCCCTGCGGGTGACGTGGTGATCGGACAGGGCCTTGCGTCGCACCCGCCAGGCGATCGCCGCCTGGGGTAACACCCCCAGTCCGGCTGCGGTCGCCGCCCCCCAGCCGGTCGAGCCCACCCGGTGGCCGAGGTGGAGCGAGCCGGCTGTGAGCACCACCCACGGGGCGAAGACCTCGGTCAGGACCACTGCCGGGGCGGCGGTCGCGTCGTTCGACGGTCCCGCGCCGGCTCGCGAGGTCGCCTCAGTCGACAAGGGACCGGGCCAGGCGCAGGGCGGCGGCGTCGACCACCGCGTCCGCCGGAAGTCGGGTGATGACCCCGTGGTGCAGGACGATCCGGGCGTGGGTGCCCATCACGACTCCGGACGCGAGAGCAGCGGAGGGGAGTAGTCGAGGCGGTCGACGAGCCACATGATCGTGGCCACCTCGCCCACCCAGGCCAGGCTCACGCACCAGCCGGCGAGGACGTCGCTGGGAAAATGCACGCCGAGGTACATGCGGGTCACGCCGACCGCGGGGACGTAGGCGCTGGACCCGGCGATCACCGGGTAGCGCCACCCGGTCGGCCACGCGAGCACGCAGGCGCAGCCGGCGAGCGCCGCACTCGCCATGGCGTGCCCACTGGGGAACGAGTAGCTCTTCTCCTCGACGATGTGGGTGAAGAAGGTGGGGCGGTCCCGCCGGTACATCAGTTTGAGGACCGAGTTGATGACGGTGGACCCGACGAGGGAGACCGTGAGCAACGCGGCCGGTCGGCGGCTGCCCCGCACGTAGGCCAGGTAACCCGCGGCGGCGAGCGCGAAGACCGGGACGGCGGTGACCCCGCCGAGTTCGGTGACCGCCCTGACGATCCGGGTGTTGCGCGGGGTGTGTCGCCTGCGCAACCACAGCATGACGGGCCGGTCGAAGGGCAGCTTGGCACCGGAACTGATCCGCTCGGCCAGTTCGACGAACCCGATGACGGGTAGCGCGAACCCGGCGAACGCGACGCCGAACACCGCCCAGGTCCCGCGCGGCAGGGGCACCTGGCCCCTGTCGACGATGCTGCCCAGGACCCCGTCCGAGGGGGTCAGCGGCCGGAGGACGTCCTTCGCCGCGGACAGGGTCCGGCTGCGGCGGGAGGTCGTCGTTCGCGACATGCCCACACCCTAGGCAAGGTCGCGCGGCGGCGGGGGATCCCCGCGAACCGTGACACCGCGCGCCGACCGCGGGCCGTGTCTACTGTGGATCGTGTCGACCCGATCAGCGGAGGACGTATGACCCAGACCCGTGTGGAACGAGACCTGCTCGGTGAGAAGGCGGTCCCGGCTGACGCCTATTACGGGATCCACACCGTGCGCGCCGTCGAGAACTTCCCCATCGATTCGAAGACCATCAGCGACATCCCGGACTTCATCCGCGGGATGGTCATGGTCAAGAAGGCCGCCGCGCTGGCGAACCTCGAGATGGGAGTCCTGGACCCGGACATCGCCGAGGCCATCGTCGGTGCGTGCGACGAGATCCTGCTGGACGGCCGCTGCATGGACCAGTTCCCCTCGTGCGTCTATCAGGGCGGGGCCGGCACCTCGGTCAACATGAACACCAACGAGGTGGTGGCCAACCTCGCGCTGGAGCGGACCGGTCACCCCAAGGGCGCCTACGACGTCATCAGTCCGAACGACGACGTCAACCGGTCGCAGTCCACCAACGACGCCTACCCGACCGGTTTCCGGATCGCCCTGTGGCACTCCCTCGAGCGGCTCGAGCCGGCGATCGTCGCGTTGCGGGAGGCCTGCTACGACAAGTCGGAGGAGTTCCGCGAGGTCCTCAAGATGGGCCGGACGCAGTTGCAGGACGCCGTTCCCATGTCCATGGGCCAGGAGTTCGGTGGATTCGCGGTGACCCTCGACGAGGAACTCCACGTCCTCGGCGCGGCGGCCCGGATGCTGCTCGACGTGAACCTCGGCGCCACGGCCATCGGTACCGGCGTCAACACACCGCCCGACTACCGCCGTGCGGTGGTCGAGCACCTGCGGGTCGTGACCGGTCTGCCGGTCACCGGGGCCATGAACCTCATCGAGGCGACCAGCGACACCGGCGACTACGTCAACGTCCACGCCGCTCTCAAGCGGACCGCGTCCAAGGTGTCCAAGATCTGCAACGACCTGCGTCTGCTCTCCTCCGGCCCGCGCGCGGGATTCAACGAGATCAACCTCCCCGAGCTCCAGGCGGGGTCGTCGATCATGCCGGCCAAGGTGAACCCGGTGATCCCCGAGGTGGTCAACCAGGTCTGCTTCAAGGTGATCGGCAACGACGTCACGGTGACGATGGCGGCCGAGGCGGGGCAGCTGCAGCTCAACGTGATGGAGCCCGTGATCGCGCAGGCGATGTTCGAGTCGATCTCCCTGCTCACCAAGGCGATCGAGACGCTCACGGAGAAGTGCGTGCGGGGTATCACGGCCAACGTCGAGGTGGCCCGCCGCAATGTCATGGATTCGATCGGCATCGTCACCTATCTGAATCCCGTGATCGGTCACCACAACGGCGACCTGGTGGGCCGTGAGTGCGCGCGCTCGGGCCGTGGCGTCCGCGAGGTCGTGCTGGAGATGGGCCTGCTCTCGGCGGAGGAGGTCGACGACATCCTGTCCCCCGCGAATCTGCTGCGGCCCCGGTACAAGGGCAAGTCGAGTGGTCAGCTGGCAGCCGCGCCTCCCGACGACCTGTCGGACCCCACCCGAGACGCGGATCGCCCCGACCACCCGAGGGGGTGACCGGGGGTTCTCCGGTGTCGGTGAAGTCGGGTCAGGCGCCGTTCTCGACGGGGCCGACCCGGCCGATGCTGCTCACGGCGAGCTGTCCGATCGAGCTGTCGAATCCGAACGACTGCTCGAGGGCGGCGGTGGAGCCGGAGATGAAGCCGTTGATCGCGGCGGACGAACCGACGGTGAAATCGAACTGGGCGAAGAAGTCGGCGAGTGCCTTCAACATGGTGTGCTCCCGGTGGGTGTCGACGCGGTCTGTGCCGCGTGGGCGGACCGTGTGCCCGTCTCTACCTGGTCTATCCGTGGTCGACCCCGGGACGTTAGCCCCGAAATATGCTGAAACCTGTTACCGCAGCGGCTAACGTCGGGGCATGAGTTCTCCCACCACCCGCGTCGTCGCGGGCCGTCAGATCACGTTCCCGGTCCCCGTCGTCTCCGCCTCGATATCGGGCGCCGCGTTCCTGTCGCGGCCGGCCGTCGCCCGTCGGCTCATCGCCGCCGGGCCCCAGTCCGCGATCCTGGATTCCGCGGGGGCCGAGCCGGTGTCCCTCCCGGGTGGTCGTACGCCGGTCACGATGATCCACGTCCGGTACCACGACGTCCCGGGCAACGTCCTCGGTGGATATCACGAGGTGGGGTTGGCATTCCAGGTCAAGGTGCCGGGGGTCGGTGTCCAGCAGCACATCCACGAGCTGCCGGTCGACCAGGACTTCACGCTCGCGGCGGGCAACGAACTCTGGGGCTTTCCCAAGTGGAAGGGCGACATGGTCGGAACGGCCGGTGGAGCCCTGGACGACGCCCGTCTCGGAGCCGTGGGGTCCTCGGGGGCCGGTGGCATCGACCTGAAGCTCGACACCCGCCTGGGGGTGCCGCTCCCCGGTCGCCACTCCCTGGGGATGAACTGCATCCAGGTCCTCGACGGCAAGCCGGTCCTGGTCCGCGCCGGCGCCAAGGTCGCGGGCGGTCGGTTCCGGCCACTGGGGGGCGCGCGGGTGGCGATCGCCTCCGGGGCCCAGGACGGCGATCCCCACATCGCCCGGATCGCCGAGGCCGTCCGCGAGCTCGGGCT